>JAZLBG010000082.1:0-29730 GCA_045613585.1 Candidatus Fimenecus sp.
TCTTGTCTCCCCTGAAAGGGGAGATGTCACGAAGTGACAGAGGGGTTATACTCCCAACAAAACAAACCCCTCAGTCTCGCATTCGCTCGACAGCTCCCCTTTCAGGTGAGCCGAGAAAACACCTATAAAACAATTCGACAAACTCAAATTTGCGAAACAAAAAGACGGGGACTAGCCCCGCCTTTTTGATTATTATTTCAACAATTCTTTTATTCTGCTTTCATATGCTTGTGTTTCGTATTTAAGTTCTACACCCACATAATCACTATCTACAAGTTTAATTAAATAATCTGCAAATTGTGGGTTAAGTGGTAGAATTGGCCCCGTATGGTATGTTGCGAAAAGGTTGTTTTTATGAACACCCTCTATTCTGGTTTCTTTATTCATACCTGCACCTGTTTTCATTGTAAGGAATGAACAAGGATTTTCACCATAAGAATGGCTTAAAAGGTTTTTAAAACCAGTGATTTGCATACCTTCAAATTCACCTACGCCACAATCGTTATAGCGAAGTCGTGAAAACTGTTTTGCATAGTATGGGAAGAATTTAAGACAATCGTGTTTTTCACCTTTTGCATCTTCAATATAATCACCAAAAATTTCAAAAGCGTTACCAGTTGCAAGAATTAACCCGCCATTTTCAATGCGATTTTCTATTGCTTCGCTATACTTTTTAAGAGTTTCAATTTCTATAAGCTGATGTTTTTCCTGACATGGCCCTAAAAGTAAAATATCAACTTTTTCATTTATGAATTTAGGCTCGTCAAAAAGTGATGTTTCAAGGATTTCAACATCATAACCTGCCAATGTTAATTTCTTTTTAAGATATTCGGCATTTCCGCGGTCGCCATAAAGGTTATTGTATTCGGGGTAAAGCACTTCAATTACAAATTTTTTCATAATTAATTAGCCCCCTTTTCTTTTAATGTATTTTTGATTTTTGCAACTACGCTTGTAGCATAAAGTTCAAAATAAATTACAATATTTCTGTCACCACTTGCATTGTTGCTAACAGCGTTTGCAAGCTCGTCATAGTTTTCAAAAAGAATGAATTTAGATGTGTCAAGCCCTTTGATTTCAAGACACTGTGCCACATCATAACAACGAGAGCCACCAATATAAATATTCTTGATTTTATCACTTTCAAGTGGAGCAAAATCAGTATCATAAATCCATGAAATGTCTTCGTGTCCGTGGACTTTATCGTTACTATCAGTAACAATCAACACAACGTCTTTTAGGTTTTCAGTACTATCAAGAAATTTCAGACTTTGTGAGCAAGAGATTGGATTCTGGTTTTTTGAAAGCATTGAAACAACTTCTACTCCACCAAATTTATTCTCTTGGAATCGGCCTGTTTTAGATGATAAATCTTCAATACTGTTTGCGATTACATCAACATCAATTCCCATAAGACGACAGATAGCACAAGCCCCTGTAATATTGAAAACATTGAAGAAATTGCCTTTTTGATATGGTAAAACAAGGCTTTCGCCCTTATCACCATTGAATACAAAAGTTCCATTCTCAAAATCAACATCACTTGCAAAATATGTGCTTTGTGGCATAGAAAATCCACAAGAATTACACTTTGGCACGCCAATATGGTTATAATGATAAAATTCGTAATCAAGCTTATGATTACATTTTGGACAAGCAATTAAATCGCAAACCGTGTCTTCACATTCTGTTGTGCTTCGCTGGGTTTTGTTTACTGAAAAGAATACGCGATTACACTTGTTTTCACCTAAAAGTCCTGAAATTCCGTCATTACCATTAAGGACAAGTGTAGTTTTTTCGTCTAAATAGTCGTTGATTTTATCGAAAATAAATCCACTATGACCATTTCGCATAATTGAGTCACGAAAAAGGTTTGTGCAAAGAATGTAGTCCGGCACAAATTTTGTATAGATAAACTGTGATGAACGCTCGTCCACCTCTAAAACTGCAACATCTGATTTTACCTTGCCACCTAATGTGCTGTCACTTGCCAATGCAGTTACGAGACCAGGCGCCATATTTGAGCCTTTTGAATTATTTACAACAGTCTTACCGCTATTACGGATTATATGAGTTAACAAGTTTGATGTGCCAGTTTTTCCGTTTGTACCTGTTACGCATACAGTAGTTTCAGACATAGTGAAACGCGAGAGTGCATCTGGGCAGATTTTAAGCATAATCTCACCCGGAAGATTTGTGCCACGCCCCAAAATTTTATCAAGCAAGAGAATTGACACCTTACCTACAATTAAAGCAATTAAAAATCTTAATTTACCCATTATTCTTCATCCTCAACCATTTTAACTAATTTTGATAAGTAAAAAGCATTCTTCTGTGAGTTGTTCACCATTTCTGCAACGCCTTTAACAACTAATGATAAAGCAACGCCAAATCCGGCCAATGCTAAACCGCCGATTATACCAACAAGTATTTTGCCTGTAAAATACATATAAATTGCAAGCGCTATACCACTTGCAACACCTGAAGCAAGCGTAATAATTGACGCTAAAAGTACTGTATTTGCAACAGGTGAAGATGGCATTTCTTTTGTTACTGTTTCAGTAAAATCTTCGTCAACTGTGTTGTTTGTATCTTTAATTTCTTGCTCTTCATTTTCTATGTTTTGAGTTTCAAACTCTTTTTGAGCCTGCGCCATTTCATAAATAGGATTAAACTTTTTACAATTCACGCAATTTTCAGTATCTTCCCAACATTCTTTATGATAAAATTCCCAACAAAAAGGACATTCCACCACGTTTTCGTCTGAGATTGGTTGATTACATTTTGCACATATAAGGGTTGCCATATTCATCTCACCTTTCTGTAAATAATTATAGAATTTACAAGAGATAAAGTCAATAAGAATGTAAAAATTAAGCATTCAAACAAATTGGAGTTTGTCGGGCTCATTGAATGGTGTTGTTTTGCCTCCCTCTGACGAGGTGCGTGGTGTCCGGTGGATACCTCTGCAAAGCAGAAGCACCGACCGAACCGGCAGGTGAGAATTAGGTGGCAACGCGTTAGCGTTGACGGAGGGAGAGATAGGCTTTAATAGGCGTTTTTGACTACCCCTCAGTCAACTTCGTTGACAGCTCCCCTGACAAGGGGAGCCGAGAAAACGCATATAAAACAGTTAGATAAACTCCAATTTATTTTACAATATAAAAATAGGCGAGGTTCAACCTCGCCTAATCAACATATATTATAGTTATTTTGTATCTGTTGCAGTTGTTGTGCTTTCTTCAGGCACTTCCTGTTTTTCTGCAAGGAATGAATGGAATAACTCGCGGTTTTTATCCATATCCATAACAAGTGAAGAGCCTACACCAGTAATTGTTTTGCTTGACCAAGTTTTTTCAGCAGGAATTTGATGCTGAATAATAGGATAGTTATAAATCTGTTTAAGTACAACATCAATACCAAGAGTCATCATTGTTTCAGGGTCAAGGTTTGTTTTTACAAGTGGAGCAACGGTTTCTGCAAGGTCAATAAGTTCAGGAATACTCTTTGTGCGTGCTTGCTCAACGATAGCTGTAATAACTTTCTTTTGACGTTTTGTGCGCATAAAGTCAGAGTCAAGTTTACGGATTTTACTATACCAAAGTGCGGCTTCACCATTAAGATAAACATCTTCACCTGCAGGAATTCTTACAGTAACATTAACTTGACCTGAATTGTATGTGTAATTACTTTCTTTTTCTGTAACGTCAACATAAATTCCGCCAATTGCATCAACAATAGTTTCAAAAATATCAAAGTCAACAAGTGCATAATAAGGAATTTCAACGCCAAAATTCATTTCAAGAGTGTCAACAAGTGTTTGAATGCCGCCTCTGAAATATGCAGTGTTAAGTTTGTTCTTATATTGTCTGCCTGCAATAGAAACATAAGAGTCACGTAAGAATGATGTGAGTTTAATCTGACCGTTTTTCTGGTCGATTGTCACAAGCATCATTGTGTCAGAGCGAGAAGCAGTGTCACCTTCGCGGGCATCAACACCTACAAAAAGAATATTAGTCTGGTCAGGGTCAGAATAAAGCTCCTTACTTGAAACAAAAGCATTTTCTTCTAGTTGAATTTCTGTGTCAAATGAAGATAAAATTTTGCTTACAGTGTTGTATCCGTAAAATCCAAAACATGAAACAGTAACAATAACAAGACATAAAACAACAATTATTGCGTTTCTCACAGGATGACTTTTCTTTTTAGTATCTTTTTCTGGTGACATATCGCCATAAACCTCTTCAATATCACTATATTCTATTTCTTGACGACGGCGATTTTGTACAGCACTGTTGTATTTTACTGTAAAATCACCTTGCTCGTTAAAGTTTTCAGGTGTTTCATCTTCACCTGAAAAAGATGAAATATCTTCAAATTCATCTTCTTGTGATACATTACTATATATATCTTCATATTCGTCATTCTTTGAAGAGTTGCTGAAAATATCTTCAAATTCGTTATTATCAAAACGGTTATTTGACAATCGTAACACTCCTTACATACATATATTATCTTAAGTTGGAAATGCAATTTTTAACAGTTTGTTGATTGCATACTCCCACTAATCTACATTCTACAACAAATGCTTTAAAATAACAATCTTTTTTTCAAAAAAACACAAGGTAATTAAAGAAATTTCTACCATACTCTTGAAACATTTAAAGAAAGTATGTATAATATTAAACAGTTTTAGACGAATTTGCAGTTATGCAAGTTCATTTTTCGGGAGTAGATACATATGTTAGGTAAATATGTAAGGGTTCGTGTTACGAAACCTATGCACTCCTTTGACAGCGAAAGTGGAATTCCTTATCAGTTGAATTTTGGTACTGTTGAAAGCGGATTAGACGCACGCTCACCGGTCAAAGGTGCATACATTATGGGCGTTACACATAGGGTTCGAATTTTTGAGGGTCGTGTAATTGCAGTTATTAAAAGAAAAAATATGGGAGGCATTTATCTTGTTGTAGCCCCTAAAAGCAAGCGTTATATTGTTCATCAGATTGAAGATGCAGTTGAGTTTGCTGAAAAGAAAGGTACGTATGACATGAATTGTCTTTATGAGTGTTCTTGTGGTGCTATTGTTTATAGAATTATTAATGGCGAAGTCAGATTTTTGCTTATAAAGAATAAACGTAGTCTTAATTGGGGCTTTCCAAAAGGTCATATGGAACGTGGCGAGAATGAAACTCAGACCGCTTACCGTGAAATTCTTGAAGAAACAGGCATAAGAGCAAGATTTTTGCCTGATTTCAGATATAAATCCGAGTATTCAATTCAAGGTAGAATTGAGAAAAAGGTTATAATTTTTCTTGCAACTACTGATGATACAAGCACAATTATTCAGCGTGAAGAAATTGAAGAATATTTATGGCTTAAATATGATAAGGCTATGAATTCTCTTAAATTCCCTAACGATAAATATTTGCTTACAAAAGCAAAAGAGTATCTTGAGAAGGCAGGTGTGCCTAATGGTTGAAACAATAGTTAATGAATTAACCACATTTTTTCAGGATAAAATTCCTGAAGAATTAATAGCTTTTGTAATTTCACTTTGTCCTGTGCTTGAGTGCCGTGGTGGTATGATTGCTGCACGGCTTATGGAAATTCCATTTATCAAAGCATTTTTAATTTGCTATCTTGGCAATATGCTTCCGATTCCATTTATTATTCTTTTCATAAGAAAGATTTTTGACTTTTTGCGTCGATTTAAATTCTTTGAAAAAATCATTTTAAAACTTGAGGCAAAAACAGAAAAAAATAAAGAAAAAGTTTTAAAATATGAATCTTGGGGGCTTCTTATTTTTGTTGCAATTCCATTACCTGGTACAGGTGGTTGGACAGGTGCTTTAATGGCAGGTCTTCTCGATATGCGATTTAAACGCTCATTGCCTATAATAGCTCTTGGTGTATTAATTGCAGGTTTCATAATGTCTGCAATAACTTATGGAATATTCCAGATGTAAAACAGAACTCTATGGTAAATCCATAGAGTTTTTTTGTAGCCAAAATCGTATAATCAAAAACATTTCTTGACTAAAAATTTAAAAGTGATAAAATTATATTAACAAAATTTAAGGGGATTTTTATGAGTAGTTTTGAAAATTTAAGAATAGTTGATAACTTTTATCAAACATCTTTGTTTTTCCCAATGCCAACAGTGGTAATCAGCACACTTTGCGAAGATGGGACAACAAATTTAGGTCCATATTCTTTGGTGCAACCTTATTATGTTGCGGGTAAAGATTATTACGCAATGCTTCTTTGTTGTCGCAACTCATCAAATACAGCACAGAATATTCTTCGCAATGGCAAATGTGCATTGAATTTCATTGATGATAATCCAAAAACATTCAAAGAGGCAGTTAAACTTTCTTGGCCAGGTGATAAACCTGAAGAAAAAATGCCAAAATGCAACTTCAAGCTTGAAAAAAGTATGATTGAAGAAGAAACAGGGGAAGTACGCCCAATGGTTATGACAGATGCTATTGAGGTTATTGAATGCACTTGGGTTCGTGAACTTGATGGTGCTGATAAGGATTTGCCTGGTGAACTTAATGGTTATGAAGGTCCATACCACGATTTCAATGGTATAACAAGTAAATTTGGTGCTCACTTTATCTTAAAAATCGACAAAATCCTTATGAAGAAAAAATATAGTGACGCTATTATCAACGGTGTTAAGTCAAAGGATTTCCCTGCACTTCCTGTTGATTATGGTTATCGTGATAGCAAAAATTTCTGGTTCCACAGAAAAAGAAAAATGCGTGCAGAATTATTACAAATGCGTGAGGCATCACTTGAATCAGTACGTTATGCTGCAGATAGAGTTGATGATAAAATCAAGTTCACTGATGAAGCCCTTAAAACTGTACTTGCAGTGCCAAGAGTGTTCTTGCCATTAGTCCTTAAAGGTTGCGTTGATTGGGCAAGAGAAAACAATGTTGAACTCATTACAGAAGAACATATGCAAATTATCAATGACAAACGTGCAAAAGAAAAAGCAAATAAGAAAAAATAACAAAATATAGTAGGGCGGGGGCTTGCTCCCGCCGTTATTTTTTAGAAATCAACAAAATTTTAATTTCTTGTTGTTCAGTTTGTGATTTAGATTATTTATAATTTCCTTGTAACTTAAGGGAGGTTATAATAATGAATACAGACAAAATTTATGCAGAATCAATCGCAAAGGAGTATGCACCAAAAGATAATTCAAAGATTGTGGCACTCCGCAAACTTGACCAAAAGGCAAAAATGCCTGCAATTATTTTCACTTATACTTTTGGTATTATATCAAGTCTTGTTGCTGGACTTGGAATGAGCCTTGCTATGAATGTAATTGGTGGTACAACAATTTTTATGGTGTTCGGCATTATTATTGGTGTTGTGGGCTTCGTTGGTATGGGTGTAAATTACCCTATTTACAAAAGGAAACTTGAAAAAGGTAAGCAAAAATATGCATTTGAGATTGTGGAATTAGCAAGACAAATCAGTGAAGAAAATTAGTTGAATTTTTATTTAGAAAGGAGGCTGTTAGATGAATAAGAATGAAAGCAAATATTTTAATACTGCAGTAAAAATGGACAAAGCACTCATTAAACTTCTTGAGAAGAAGGACTTTGAGTATATCACCATCAAAGAAATTTGCGAAATTGCAGGAGTAAATCGTTCGACTTTTTATCTTCACTATGAGAATACTGCAGATTTATTGAAAGAAACAACACAATATATTACTGACGGCTTTCTTGCTTATTTTTCAGTTGATACAAAAAGCATTGCATATCAATATAACAATTGTGAACTTAAAGACTTAGTGTTTGTAACACCTGAATATTTGACACCATACCTTACTTATATTAAAGAAAATCAGCGTATTTTTAAAACTTCACTTAAACACATAGGGTCAATGAATTTTAATAAGGTTTACAATAAAATGTTTGAATTTATTTTTAATCCTGTGCTTGAACGATTCAGTTTTCCAGAAAGTGATAGAGAGTATGTGATGAAATTCTATTTAACAGGCATTACAGCAATTGTTATGGAATGGCTAAAAAACGATTGTCGTGAATCAATTGAAGAAATCAGTAGAATAATTATTCAATGTGTGATAGGGCAAAATAAAGTGTAAAAAACCTTGAGATTTTCTCAAGGTTTTTTTATAAATATAGTGCATTTTTTGAAGTCATGTTGTATAATGTGTTTGGGTGATTATTATGACAACACAAGAATATTTAAAACTTATTGACGAAGTAAATGAAAAAGGAAAATACAAGGCAGATTGGTCTTCACTGGCACACCACAAAGTACCTGATTGGTATATGCACGATAAATTAGGTGTGTTTATTCATTGGGGCATTTATTCAGTGCCCGCTTTTGGTAATGAGTGGTATTCAAGAGGTATGTATGATAAGAGTGTAAGAGAATTCGAGCACCATAGAAAGACTTGGGGCCCTCAGGATGAATTTGGATATAAAGATTTTATTCCAATGTTCAAGGCAGAAAACTTTGACGCTTCACAGTGGGTTTCTCTTTTCAAAAAAGCAGGTATGAAATATGTTATGCCTGTTGCTGAGCATCATGACGGTTTTGCTATGTATGAAACAGAATTTAATCGTTGGAATTCAGTAGAAATGGGACCTTGCCGTGATGTTGTTGGTGAAATAAAGACAGAATGTGAAAAACAAGGCCTTACTCTTTGTGCATCAACTCACCGTGCAGAGCATTATTTCTTTATGAATCCAGGCAGACTTTGCGATAGTGATGTCAATGACGATAATTATCGTGATTTCTATGGACCTGCAGTTTATTGTGAAGAATTTGACCCTGCAATTATACATAAGACTACTGCTGATACATATTCAAAAGGTGCAAGTGAAGAATGGCTTGAAGATTGGCTTGTGCGCACTTGTGAAATTGTTGATAAATATCAACCATCAGTGCTTTATTTTGACTGGTGGATTCATAACCACTCATTTAAACCGTATCTTAAAAAGTTAGCAGCTTATTACTATAATCGTGCAGAAGAATGGGGTAAGGAAGTTACAATTAACTACAAACACGAAGCGTTCCCACCAACAGTTGCAACATTTGACGTTGAACGTGGTGCATTAACTGGTATTTCTCCACTTTATTGGCAAACTGATACTGCGATTGGTAAACACTCTTGGGGTTATCGTTTTGACAACGAGTACAAGAGCGCAAGACAAGTTATTTGTGACCTTGTTGACATTGTTTCAAAGAATGGTAACTTGCTTATTAATATTGGGCCAAAAGCTGATGGTACAATTACTGACGAAGAAACACAAGTACTTCTTACAATGGGTGAGTGGCTTGAAACTAATGGTGAAGGTATTTATGGCACAACTTTCTGGAAACAATTCGGTGAAGGTAAAGTAAATGCTAAAGACGGTTTTTTCCAAGATGGTGACGAAAAGAAATTTACAAATAAGGATTTCCGTTTTACATATAAAGATGGTTATCTTTATGTATTCCAGATGCGACCATCAAAAACTGTTAAAATCAAAACTCTTAAAAAGCATAGTACACACGATTATCTTATTGAAAGTATTGAACTTTTAGGTAGTGACGAAAAAATCAACTTCACAAGAGATGAAAAATGCCTTACAATTAAGCTTAAAGGTGAAATCAAAAATGATTTACCACTTTGCTTTAAGATGGCAATAGGTTAATAAAAATAGGGAGAAAGTTGTGAAGATTACATTTACGGGAGCAGGTAGCACTGTTTTTGCAAGAAATGTTATTGGTGACTACTTACCAAACTTTAACTAAATATATAAAAACGGCGAGAAAACAATTTCTCGCCGTTAATTTTGCGCTTTGAATTTTGCATTTATTCAATTACTTTTCCGTCTTTAATATAAATTCTTGGAACACGAGGTGTAATAAGACAACAGAATTCATAATTAAAGCGTGACTCTTTATCTGAAACATCTTCAACAGTAATAGTTTCATTTCCGTCTGTACCTACTAATGTAACTTCGTCGGCAATCTGCACATTATCGAGATGTGAAACATCAACCATAAACTGGTCCATACACACCTTACCAAGTATTCTACAACGAGTGCCATGAATTAACACTTCGCCTTTATTTGACAAATATCTTGGATACCCGTCACCATAGCCTGCCGGCACAGTTGCTATTTTCATATCTTTTTCTGCCACATAAGTTGAGCCGTAACTTACTGTAAATCCTTTTTTAACAGATTTCACAAAAGAAACACTGCTTTTAAACTCTAATGCGGGATAAAGTTTATAATTTTTATTCATTTCTTCTGATGGATAAAGTCCATAAAGCATAATGCCACAACGAACCATCTCACCTGCATAACCTGTAAGTTCCATAGCAGAAGCACTGTTATACATATGACGAACAGGGAAATTATAACCATCATTAATAAGTTTATCAGTAATCTCAATGAATTTCTGCTTTTGTTCATTTGCAGATGTTTTGTCAGTTGAGTCAGCGTTTGCAAAATGAGTGAAAGCACCCTCAATGCTTATATTTTCAAGGTCAAAAATAGATTTAATCTGCTTTTCACCATCTTCATCAGGTTGAAAACCAATTCTGCCCATACCTGTATCAATTTTAATATGCACTTTTGCCACTTTGCCCATTTCAGTTGCCTTCTTAGAAATACCTTGTGCTGTTACAAGGTCAACAACTGTACAAGTAATATGGTTTTCAATGGCAGTAGCATAGTCTTGACGGAAAATCTGACCTAAAATAAGAATAGGTGTATCTATTCCATTTTCACGAAGTTCAACAGCTTCGTCAATAGCAGCAACACCAAGCACGTCTACACCAAATTGTGCCAATGCTTTTGCAACTTCGACTGCGCCATGGCCATATGCGTTGGCTTTAACAATGCCCATAATAAGCATATCGTCACCAAACTTCTGGCGTACTGTTTGCATATTCTTTTGTATGTTATCAAGATTTATTTTTGTATAAACTCTTTTTGGTAACATTAAAAAACCTTCTTATATAAAATTATACGCTTTTACGCCATGTTGTAGGCATAAAGAGAATTATCATTGGGAATATTTCAAGACGACCTATAAGCATATCTGCTGTGAGAATTATTTTTGAAAAATCTGAAAAATCCGCAAAATGGTTAATCATAGCGGTACTTGAAAGTCCAGGACCGATATTATTTATACAACTGATTACTGATGTAGCAGATGCCAACAGGTCAATTTTATCAAATGACAGTAAAAAAATTGAAAATGCAGTAAGTATCATATAAACTGTAAAATAAATACTTGTTGTTGAGATAATTTCTTTATCAACAACTGCACCATCAAGCTTAATACATTTGACACTTCGTGGATTGATTGCACGGCGAAGTTCACGAATAACTGATTTTACGAGAATTATTATTCTACCGACCTTAAGACCGCCACCTGTTGAGCCTGTACAAGCACCACAAAACATCAGCATAACTATAATAAATTGCGAAAGCGTAGGCCACACAGAAAAATCGGCAGTACCAAAACCTGCGGTTGTAATAATTGATGCTACTTGAAAGCCAGCTTGACGCAAAGATGTTCCTAATGAACCTACAACAGGCATAATATTCAATGTAATTATTATTGTTGAAAGTGCGACTATTCCAAGATATGACCATAATTCTTCACTCTTGAATGCTCGCTTGAACTGTTTCATTATAATTAGATAATAAAGATTAAAGTTTACACCGAAAAGAATTAAAAATATTGAAATTACAATTTCTATTGGTAAACTATTATATGCAGCAATACTTGCATTTTTAACTGAAAATCCACCTGTACCCGCAGTTGCAAATGCAGTTGTAACACTATCAAACAATGGCATATCACAACAAAGCAGTGCAATAATTTCTGCAACTGTTAAAGTGCCATAAAGAATATACAGAATACGAGCAGTAACTGTTGTTTTTGAAACAAGCTTACCTACACTTGGTCCTGGTACTTCTGCGCGCATAATATGCATTGACTGCATATCTTTCTGAGGAAGGAATGCAAGCACAAACACGATTATACCCATACCACCAAGCCAATGAGTGAATGCACGCCAGAAAAGAAGACTTCTTGACATACTCTCTACATCTGGAAGAATTGTAGCACCTGTTGTGGTAAAACCTGAAACCACTTCAAACATTGCATCAACAACAGATGGGATTTGACCTGAAAGTACAAATGGTAATGCACCGAAAAATGAAAGTAAAATCCAAGAAAATGAAACTATTGCAAATCCTTCACGTGCATAAATTCTGCGTGTTTCTGGTTTTGGCAGAGTCATAACTGTACCAACACCTAAAAGTATTGCAATTACAACGCTGTAAATATGTATAAAATTTTCCTTATAATAAATTGAAACTGCCATAGGCAACAATAATAGAAGTGCTTCTGCTTGCAAAAGTTTACCTACAGTTCTCAAAACCATTCTATAATTCATTTGTTTTCGCCTTACTCAAAAATTTCATTAATACTGCTTATATGATTGCGTTTTGTAACAATAATAACGCTGTCATTTTTTTCAATACAATCATTACCGCCTGGGAATATAACCTTGTGATTTCTAACAATACACGCAATAAGAGTATCTGCTTTAAGTGTTATATCTTTAAGTGGCACACCGATTTCTGGAAAATCAGAATTAATGTTGAATTCAAGTGCTTCAACTTTACCGCCAACAAGTTTATAAAGAGTCTGTACACTTGATTCTTCACCTGAATTTTCTAAAGCACGGACAAATCTAATAATTCTGTTTGCTGCAATTGCTTTTGATGAAAAAGCACTATCCATACCAATACTTTCAAGCACATCATATGATACTCTGTTTACTTTAGCAACAGTTTTGCTGATACCAAGAGAATTTGCATACATAGCAGAAATAATATTTTCTTCATCAATAGTTGTAAGAGCTACAAAAGCATCTTGATTTTCAATGCCTTGCTCTAAAAGCACAGCTCTATCAGTGCCATCACCATGAATAATATCTGCTTCAGGTAGAATTTCGCAAAGGTGCTCGCATCGTTCCATATTATTTTCAATGATTTTAACATTATAACCACCAGTATCACAAAGCTGACGAGCAAGGTAATAACCCATTTTACCGCCACCGGTAATCATAATATTTTTTGTACTGTGTTTGTAAATCTTAAGCTTTTTCATAAAACTAACAAGCACGCCACGAGGAGCTGTTATGTGTATTCTGTCACCTGCTTCAAGTACGAAATCACCACGTGGAATAACAACTTCGTTTTTACGCTGAACTGCACAAACAAGAATTTTAACATTGAACTTATCAAAAATCTCGGTAAGTTGCATATTGCATAACGGATTACCAGCATCAATTTTAACTTCTGCAAGGTCAACAAGACCACGATAGAATGTTTCAATATTTGTAGCGTTAGGGAAACGAAGTACCTTTGCAATTTCGTTTGCTGCAGCATATTCAGGATTAACGACCATACTAAGACCTAACTCGTCTTTAAAAAACGGAATTTGATTTAAGTAGTCAGGTGTGCGCACTCTTGCAATTGTATGTTCTGCCCCTGCTTTCTTAGCCATAAGACAAGAAAGAATATTAAGTTCGTCAGATGATGTTGCAGCAATAAATAATTGCGCGTCTCCAACGCCTGCTTCCATTTGCACATCATAACTTGCACCATTTCCACAAACACCCATAACATCATATGAGTTTACAAGTTGCTCAATGATTTTTTGATTTTTGTCAATAACAATAATATCATGACCTTCAAGGGATAAGTGTTCAACAAGTGTTGCACCAACCTTACCGTCACCTACTATTATAATTTTCATTTTTGGTTCCCCTTAAAAATAATTATAACTAACAAACATTTTATCACATCATAATTGATTTTACAATAATTTTGTGGTAAATTGTATTTAATGCAAAATGCAAAATTTAGAATGCAGAATAGAGGATAAACTTATGTCTAAAAAATCAAAAATAATACTTAGAATAGCTATTTCATTACTGCTTGTTACTACAATTGTACTTGGAGGATTTTTTATGATTTTCCCTATGAAACCAAAAGTACAAATACAATCTGCACAAAGCAGAATAAAAAATAATAACAGTATTATTATTGCGAGTTATAACACTGCAGCACCTTGGGGTAATCTTCTTGAAGGCACATACACAACACGAAGGGCTTATCTTTTCGCTCAACAAATCAATTATGTTTTGCCTGACATTTTAGGTGTGCAAGAACTTAATAGTATATGGGAAAACAAAATGAAAGAACTTTTGCCACAGTATGCATATTACGGAGTGAAACGTGGCGGTGACGAAAAAGAACAGACCTCTGAAATGAGCGGTATTTTCTATCTCAAAGATAAATTTGAGTTAATTGAATGTGATACATTCTGGATTTCGCTTACACCCGATACAGAATCAAAATTTGAAGGTGCAGCTTGTTACAGAATTTGTTCTTATGTAGTGCTTAAGAACAAAAGCACAGGTGATTTATTGGCACATTTCAATACTCACCTTGACCACGTTAGCACCGAGGCACAAAATTTAGGCGGAAATCTTATTGCAGAAAAAGCGCAAGAAATAAAATCAAAATATGACAAAATCACAACTATAATTACAGGAGATTTCAATCAATTCCCTGATGGACTTGCAATTAAAGTTCTTGAAGAAAAAGGCTTTGTAAAAACTTGTGATACTACAGACAATGGAAACACAAACCCTACATATCATGGTTGGGGTAAAGATTTTTACGAAGCACCAATTGATTTTATTTTTGTAGAAAAAGATGTTAAGATAAAAAACTATACAGTATATGACGGGAAATTGGATAACTCTTATGTTTCTGACCACTTTATGATTACAGCAGAAATTGATGTATAATTTTCTTGCACAAATACAAAAACAGATATTTCTGACCATTATATGATTAGCTCAAAACTCAGCATTCCAAATGAAAAATAAAACTTCTTTTCATTTAAAAGAATGAGTTTGTTGAATTGATTATGATGCTAATATGTTCACAAACGTAAGGGACGCTGACCACAGCGTCCCTTACTCTCTCCCTTTGATAGGGAACTGAAAATACACCTATAAAACAATTAAAAAAACTAAGATTCATTTGCTAAATTAATACAATTTCAGCAAATATGCAATTAATCCGTAAATAACTGCAGAAAAAATGCCATATGCAATTACAGGGCCTGCAATTTTGAAAATGTTTGCGCCTGTACCCATAATAAGACCTTCGGTTTTAAACTCAAGGGCGGGGGACACAACGGAGTTCGCAAATCCTGTAATAGGTACCATTGTTCTTAAAGTGCACCTTGTATAAAATTATATGAGTCTGTATCTATATTTTAAAATATTTTCAATTGTTCTTGTGCATTCCAATCTTGTGGTTTAGAATTTCGTGAAAACCAATTACAACCATTTTTAATCCAATTGTTACGCCACTCGATAAAGGATTTTTCTTTATCAGGAAAATCATCACAACCAAATTCAAATCCACAACAGGGACAAATTTCAAAAGAAGCATAACCTTTTTCATCATATGGTTCAAAATCTAATTTGTCATATCCACATACGGGGCAAGTATTTTTCATAAAACTCTCTTAATTTCTATTCTCTAATCATTTTTTCAAGCATACCGCTTTCTTATAATTCATTCTTGTTTGTTTCAGCAAAAATGGTTTCATATTCTTTTAATGAAATGTCGTCAATTACCTTTTGAATTTCAAATCCAAAGTTATTACAATACATTTCTAAAAACTTGATTGATACAGAGTATGCTGAAACAATTTCGTTGTTTTCAAAGTCGTCTGCACAATCACAAAAATCTTCGTAACAAGCAGAATCTGCTGATGTATCATTTATAAATGTATTTGGGTTCATATCGCTTAATAGTCTGCCTAATTCTTTATCGCCCGTATTGTTGAACTTTAAATTGAGTAGATTAAACAGTGTTAAATATGCTCGTTTTGTAAAGTTTTTAGTCATACAATCATTCCTTTCGACCTACTATATCCAGTATCTGTATTCCATATTTTTGGAGGGATATTAACTCCACCATTTTGAATTGTTCCATCTCTTGTAGTCGCCCACACTTGACTGCCATCAGGCTGTGTCTCCGAGTACCAATCATTACCATATTTATCAGTTCCCATATAGTTTTCTTTTTTATTTGCAACATTTTCTAAAAGTTTTCTATTATTGGGTGTATCAGATATGTGACCTGTTTTATCTCTAAAAATATGTTTAATTTGTGCATCGTTTTTTGGAAGAGAGTTTTTAGGCGCACTTGCACTACCCATACCCTTTTCATTAAATGGTAGCACATATCCCGTTACTTTTTTAATATAATTACCATTATCATTAAAACCTTTTTCGTAATTATTTGTTTTGGCATAATCAACTGGGATAATACTACCTTTCATTTCTTCAAAAGATTTACCATAGCAAATGATTTTTGAGGGCTTTAATCGTCGTAGCATTTCGTTATAGCCTTGCATAAACAAGTCTTTTTCTGTACGCACACCTAATGTTGAAACTGCAACAATGCTATTTTGTTCAATTCCGTCAAAGCAAAACCAAAAGGTTTCAGGACCACCCCAAGCCAATGTGGGAATGACTTTAACACCATTTGCCTGAAGATATGCACCACACCAACGAGAACGAAAGGTATTATATATTTTCATAGCCACAGGCATTTCAGTATAAATACTAAAATTCGGTGATAACACAGCTTTATGGGGTTTTAATCTTTCAATTCGTGGAGCAGGGTCTTTCCACATAACTTCAAATTTGTAATCATCCAAGAAAAAGTGAACTATTTGGTCATCATCACTACTATTTAGTTTATCATAACCTACCAACTCAATATTTTCAAGGTCAATTTCATTCTTTTTGATTTTTGGCATTTCAAAAGTGCCTTCATTTTCAAATTGATTTCTCAAAAACATAGGGTCGTTTCTGAACTCTACACTTGTCAAAACATCAATCCTTTCATAAATAATTTTTGCAAATCGAACAAATGTTCTATAAATTATTGTAGAGAGAAAAAGATGATTTGTCAAGTGTTATAGTAAAATAAAAAAGAAGTCCCAATTAAATGTAACTTCTTTTTTAGCGATTATATGGTTGATAGTTTTCTACATAACAGCGATGAGTACATTATTTGAGATGATGACTGAATTGCATTCATATAGATAAAATCCAATTTATCAATACAACTTAAGAACATATGCAATTAATCCGTAAATAACACCTGCGAAAATTCCATAAGCAATAACGGGGCCTGCAATTTTGAAAATGTTTGCGCCTGTACCCATAATAAGACCTTCGGTTTTAAACTCAAGGGCGGGGGACACAACGGAGTTCGCAAATCCTGTAATTGGTACTATTGTACCTGCGCCAGCGTGTTTTGCGATTTTGTCAAACACACCAATTCCCGTCAGAGTTGCAGCAATTATAATTAAAACTGATGGGGTAAGTGCTTTAACATAATCTTCTGAAAATCCTAGTTTTCCAAATCCCCAGTTGAGAAACTCCCCGAAAGTGCATATTACACCACCAAATAGAAATGCTTTTATGCAGTTGAGAATTTTTGGCGATGGTGGTGACGCCTTTTTCGCCATTTTGTCATATTCTTTATCTGTTGTTGACATAAATTTTCACTCCTCTAAAATATTTTTACCCTAAAAATAAAAAATAACAGTTTAAGTATTTACAATAATTGCAATAATATGAAATATATGGTAAAATAAATAAAATTATTTTC
This sequence comes from Candidatus Fimenecus sp., assembly GCA_045613585.1. GTDB lineage: Bacteria > Bacillota > Clostridia > Oscillospirales > Acutalibacteraceae > Fimenecus. The sequence goes on from JAZLBG010000082.1 coordinate 17,788, forward strand.
GGAGGTGCAATTGTGAACAGAAATTACAACAGATATATGCGACTTGTTTCTGTTTTGCTAATTGTACTGATAGCGTTTAAAACGATGGATTTTACTTTAAGTGAAATTACTGATATATGGGCCTATGAAGATGTGGGCGAAGTTGCAGGTGGCACAAGTTGGGCGGTTGTGTACAAGAAACTTGAACAAGGCGAAGACTTAACAGAAAAGGATTATGATATAATCTTTTCAGAAACGGGACTTGGCAAGTGTGCGGTTGAAGGCTTCTCAAGAAATGAAAGATTTGAAAAAATAAAACAATATAGTGAGTATTATCTTGCTGATAAAGACTTTAAATGTGTTCGTGAGGGCGTTTTTGCTTGTCATGAGTTTATAACAGATGCAAAGGGGAACACAATAGAAAACCCATCCTTTGCTAATTTGCAAAATGGTGATATAATTATTACATTGAGCATTCATTCACTGGGCTGGCGTCATGGCCATGCAGCAATAGTTGTTGATGCAGAAAACGGATTAACTGCACAGGCGGTTATGATTGGTGAAAAATCTGCATTGGGGACAGTTAATGAGTGGAGTGATTTCCCACTAGTTGCAGTATTAAGACCTAAAAATATAAATACTGAAATCATCAATGAAATAGTAAATTTTACTCAAGAAAAGTTACTTGACATTGACTATTCGCTTGCTTCAGGTATTTTAAGTGGGCGTGATGAGAATGTAATACCAAATACAACACATTGTGCACATTTTGTGTGGTATGCTTATAAATGTTTTGGAATTGACATTGACTCAAATGGTGGCAGAATTGTTACACCAAAAGAAATTTTGCATAGTGAAAACCTTGAAATTGTTCAGGTTTATGGAAATATAATGGATTTATAAGGAGAAAGATTATGAAAAAAGCACTTATTTTTATTTTAATTCTTGTAATTGCAATTGTTTTTACTGCTTGTGGTAAAAAAGCGCCTGAATACACAAAGTATGCAGATGTATCTTTAACAGAAACAACTACAACCACAACCACAGAAGAATCTACCGAAGAGGAAACAGAAGAGGAAGAAGATTCTTCAACAACTACAACTACTAAACCTACAACAACCGCAAAACCAACTACAACAAAGCCTACAACTACTCGTCCAACAACAACTAAACCAACCACAACAAAGCCTACTACAACTGAAAAAGAAACAGAGGCAACTACAACAACCACAACTGAAAAGGAAACAGAAGAAGCTCCAATAGAAGAAACAACAACTACAACACCGCAAAGTGCAGAAGAATAAAATTGTATTTGTAGGGGCAGGTCTCCGTGCCCGCCCCTACAAGGGACATTTTCTATGTGAAACTTCTATAATCAGCGTCGCAGACCCAAAACTATTCATTATTCACTATTCACTTTTCATTCAATAAAAAAGTCCCTACGGAAAACCGTAGGGACAATTTTTATTGCTTATTCTTCATCAACTTTTGCTTCTGCAATAACTTTTTCAACAATATTCTGTGGAGCTTGTTCATAGCGTGTGAACTCGAATGAAAATGAGCCACGTCCTGCTGTTACTGAACGAAGAACTGTTGTAAAGTCACCCATTTCAGCCATTGGAACTTCTGCTGTGATTTCTTGCATTTTTGGTTCATCAGCAGGTCCCATACCAAGAACTCTACCACGACGTTTTGTGATGTCACCCATAATGTCACCAAGGTTATCATCAGGCATACGAGCAACGAGTGTACCAACAGGTTCAAGAATTGTTGGGTCTGCCTTTGGGATACCTGCCTTGTAAGCAAGAGAAGCAGCCATCTTGAATGCCATTTCAGATGAGTCAACTGGGTGGTAAGAGCCATCATAAAGAGTAGCCTTAACGCCTACCATTGGGTAGCCAGCAAGAACGCCTTTAAGAACACAATCACGAAGTCCTTTTTCAACTGCAGGGAAGAAGTTCTTTGGAACTGCACCACCGAAAACTTCTTCTTCGAATACAAGTTCATCACTGTCACATGGTTCAAATCTGATATGTACATCACCGAACTGACCATGACCACCTGACTGTTTCTTGTGTTTGCCTTGTGCTTCAGCAGATTTTCTGATTGTTTCTCTGTAAGCAACCTTAGGAACTGTCAAATCAACTTCAACACCGAATTTATTCTTAAGTTTTGAAACGATAACATCAAGATGCTGTTCGCCAAGACCTGAAAGAACTTGTTCTTTTGTTTCTTTATTAATTGCGAATGAGATTGATGGGTCTTCTTCCATAAGTCTGAAAAGTCCCTGTGCAACTTTTTCTTCTTCGCCCTTTTTGCGAACATTAACTGCCATTGAAAGACATGGAGCAGGAGCGTCAACGCCATCAAGAATAACAATATTCTTAGCGTCGCAAAGAGTGTCGCCAGTTTTAACATTTGCAAGTTTTGTAACTACGCCGATGTCACCTGCAATAATTTCTTTAGCATCTTCTTGTTTGCCACCTTTAACAGTAACAATCTTACCCATTTTTTCTGTTTCGCCTGTGCGAACATTATAAGCCTGAGTATCAGCAGAAAGTTTACCTGAAACTACCTTGAAGAATGACATTTTACCAACGAATGGGTCAGCAACAGTTTTGAAGCAGATTGCTGCAAGAGGTCCGTTAATATCACAAGGAAGAATTGTTTCGCCACCGTCTTCAGTTTTTGCATTTTCACCTGCATAACCGAAAGCACCAGGTACTGACCAAGCAAGGTTATAAAGAAGTTGGTCAACACCTGCACAAGTAAGACCTGCAACCGCATATACAGGGTAAATTGAGCCATCGAAAATACCAGTGCAAAGACCTTTAAGGATTTCTTCTTGTGTGAATGCTTCACCTTCAAAGAATTTTTCCATAAGTTCATCATCAGTAGTAGCAACAGCTTCCATAAATGCTGATGTCATTTCTTCGATGATTGGGTCGTTAGGCATTTCTACTTTTGTTGCCTTGCCTTCAGCATCGTATTCATAAGCCATACCTGTAAGAAGGTTTACATAAGATTTTGTAATATTACCTTCCATATAAGGAATAATTGCAGGGCAAAGTTTGTTGCCATAAACTTCTTTAAGAGCTTCAAATGTTTTATAGAAACTTCTGTGGTCAGAGTCTGTTTTTGTAATAGCAAAGAATTTTGCAAGGCCACGTTTTTCAGCTGCCTTGAAAGCTTTTTCAGTACCAACGTCAACGCCTGAACCTGCACTTGTAACGATAAGCACTGCTTCTGCTGCTCTAACTGCTTCTGCTGCTCCGTTTTCAAAGTCAAAAAGACCAGGAGCATCTATAATGTTTAACTTTGTGTTATCCCACTCAATAGCTGCCATTGCAGATGAAACTGATGACTTTCTTCTCTTTTCTTCTGCATCGAAGTCAAGAACTGTGTTGCCGTCAGCAACTTTACCAAGTCTGTCAGTAGCGCCTGCTACATAAAGCATTGCTTCACAAAGTGTAGTTTTTCCTTTTCCGCCGTGGCCAAGCACAGCAATATTTCTGATGTTATTTGAGGTATATGCCTTCATAAAGCACGCCTCCCTTTCCCTAAATATGCCTTTTATGTGAAAAATACATAGAATTTTTCAAGACGTTAGAAAAATTATAGCATAATTGCCCAAACAATGCAACTGTGTTTTAATAAGTTTTCAATATATTTTTTATGAATTTTCTAATTTGATAATCAAAAAAGACTGTTCAACTTTGAACAGTCTTTTCCTTTATTCATCTATACCGAAATGCTCAACTAGTTTTTCATATTGCTCGTTGGTAATTTTAATAACACCACCATGACGCTTTTTGCGTTTGCCCATACTGAATTGGTCAGGGGAGAGTTGTTTCCATTCACCACTTGCAAGGTCGTCACACAAGAAAGGTGTATAACCTTTGTGGGTGTGATATTGGTCAGCAATTAAGCACCATTTTTTCATATTATCAAGATAATATGTTTCAGGACCTTCAAGGCCAAAGAAATTTTCAAAGGTATCAGAAGGAATTTTCTCCCAATTGCCGTCAATTAGTTGTTCACTTCTTTCGATAGTGATTTTTTTGTGTGTCTCGTCTTTTGAAAAACGGTAGTAATAACCATTATCCCACACAATGTTAGTGTCAATTACATCGGTTTTTGCATCAATAAACTTGAATGCAGGGGTAAACTCTTTGAAATCTTTTGTAAAAGTGCCATAAATTCTTTGCTTGTGGTGAAGTTGGCCTTTTTCTTTTACACAAGAAGCAAAAAATACAAACCAAGCATCTTTTTCTTTACAGAAAACTGCTTCAGGAGCCCATACACAACCAGCCTTGTCAATACCCACTTCAATAAGTCTTTCTTCTGACCAGTTTATTAAATCTTCACTTTCCCACACAACAAGTGAGCGACTGCCTTTGTGTGAGAAGTTGTACCAATTACCACTTGTAGTAAGTAAATCAGTTGCGATTATAAAATATTTCTTTAATTTTTCGTCATAAACAATAAATGGGTCACGAACACCTTTTGTGCCAAGCTTTGATACAAGAAGTGGCTCGTCATTACCTAAATCTTTCCAATTAAGACCATCACGGCTGACTGCAAACCACACATATTCACGGTCACCATTGTTTTCAGTAAAATGTGTAAACAAATATGCTGACATAATTTCTCCTTATTACATTAAACCTAATTTGAATTTAATGTTTGCAATATTTCTTTTAAGTTTAATTGATTTCTGTGTTTTAGGAGATAAGTCAGGCTTGAATTCAAGATTTTCACCATTGATTTCATTTATTTCACCATTGTCTGAAACGCTGAAAATTGTATATTTAAGATGTGCTGCCTCATCTTCATAAAATACTGCAAAATTACCATCAGAAAGCTCTGTAAGACAAGAATAACCATAAAATCCTTGTGTTAAGTGGTATTTGCTAATCCAGTTAACATGACCATTATCTTCAGTAATACCAACGCGAAGTACACCATCTGCACGTGCCTTAAGATTTCCACCAGCAGAGCAAAGAATTACTTGTTTTCCGTTAATTTTTTTGCTTGTTTCCATAAGTGAAACCATACAGTTTTTTGTACCTTCAAGAGATGAGTCTGCGCAGAAAGTTGTCCAAGTTTCGCCACCATCAGTACTGTCGGCATATGCTATATAGTTACTTAAATTTCTTGCATACATACGAAGTGCTTTATAGTTTTTGCCTTCAATTTTTACAAGCTGAGCTTCACTTGTTTTGCCGATACCTTTTTTGATTTTAATTTTGTTGCTTCTGTGCCAAGTTGCACCATTATCATCAGTATAAATAGCACTTGCATTTTCAAAAATAGGGTCTTTAAAAAGTCCGTTATTATCATAAACACAAAAAACAATACGTTCTTTTCCATTGTGGTTGATAACTGCACCACGACCAGGACCAACGCCTAAAAATGACTCTTTTTCATTTTTTACTTGTTCAGAAAGTATTGTAGGATGACTCCATGTTTTGCCGTTATCGTCACTATATCGCATCCAAAGATATGTAGTTTTATAGCACTTTAATTCAGATGCACTATAGAAAATATTTTGTTGAACTTTTACACCTTCACTGCCTTTTTGTTCAGTGTAAAGTGGCTCGTTATTTTTATAAAGACAAAATTCGCGGTCAATAGAGTATTCAGTAACTTTGTTGTCGTTTCTTGTGAAAATCGGAGCAAAATCGCCTTCAAAATCACCAATGTAAAAACCAAAAGTATTTAATTTGTCACCATTGTTACCAGTGGTGAGAAGAAGATGTTTTTTGCCATCAATTTCAAAATAACCTGTACCTGTTTTAGCCTGAAGATAACCGCATTCTGCAGGTTGAGCATCAGCAACCATAAAAATTCTACCTGTACTTGACTGTGCAATAACAGAGTCAATAAAAGAAGCACTGTCAGTTGCTGTAACTGTATCTGCATAGTCATCAAAATGGTTAACCATAATATAATCCCAATCAGTATAACCATCTTTAGAAATTGCAACGGCAATATCAATGTTGTTAGGGGAGTCAGAGCCGTGAGCATAACGAATATCAGCCCCTGCCATAACACTACCATCATTAAGAGTGTAAAGAGCGGGAATACGATTTCGTTCAGATTGAAACTCTTTGTTATCAAAAATTTGTTGATATATGATTTTTGAACTCATATCAAATCTCCTTAAATTTTTTCATATGTTCAAGTATATCACATCAATAAAAAATAATCTATATTGAATGTGTAAAAATATCAATCATGGTAGGGGACTTTTTAGTCTGGTTGATTGTCTAGATAGGTTTTGTAATCTTTATAAAGGTTAGCAGAATCAGAATGCCCAGAAAAAGCATTTGATTGTGGGGGATTCATAAGTCCTAAATACTGATAACCAAGAATTTTATCAGCATAAGGAGCAACATTTTTAATTTGATTTTGAATTCGTTCAATTGGTGCAGGAATTAAAGCACTGTTGTAAACCATTCCTTCAAAATCAAAAAGTTCAATATCTGCCCAAAGCTCTGAACGCCCTGCTTTATCGTGAGCAATACGTAATTTTTCGAAAAGTCGTTTTGTTTTGTCCACCTTTGTTTTACGGACGCCTACTTCATCTTGATAAGCAATAAAATCCACATCTAATTCAGTTAATTGACGAATAAACTTGTTATTTGCTCTTACAAGATTTGTACCATAAGGTGCAATCAAAGTTTTCTTTTCTGGAGTAAGAGAATGACAACGGGCAGAGCAAAGATTTACATAATTCATAAAATCCTTTGAGAATTTTAAGATTATGCAAGTTTCGTCAGGAAAATACCAACCATAAAAACTTTTGTGGTGAGAATAGAGGGTTGCAAGTTCTTCCATAGCCTTAAAAGAACGTTCAATTACTTCTTTGCTTGTAATATTATGATTAGCTTTTCGCCAGTCACCATAAAATCCGTTACCTAGAAATACTTTGATATTGCATTTGTCGGCCTCACAAAGCAATTCTTCAATAGGGTCAGTGCAAGGAATATCTGCAAATGGGAAAACTGACGATTTGAAGTAACATTTTTCATAAAGTGCAGTTGCCATAAGCACTATATATTCCATACCTAAAGCCGAGATTTCGCGAACCTTTTCACGCCAGTTTTCTGCTGTGAACTGGTCAATTATTGGATTCCAATATTTACCTTCCGGGGTGTTGTGATGGTGAAACTCAAAAAAAGTTCCGTCAATTTTTCTGTGCATTTTTTCACCTCTTCAAAAGCCAATTTATTAAATTAATTATAACACCAATGTAAAATAAAAAGCAACAATTAATAGTTGCTAATAATAAACCCCACAAGATACTTGCGGGGTTAGTTCCTTTATTTACTTTTTCTTTCAGGAATAACAAATATGAACATAAGTGAACTTGCAAGAAGAAGCATTGGATAGAAAAGATTTGAAATAATCTGGAATGCTGTCAATTCATAACCCAGTGTATTTACAACTGAAAGCGCCACAAGTATTTGTGCACCATATGGCAATATACCTTGGAAAATACAAGAGAATGTATCAAGAATTGAAGCTGTTTTTCGTGGTGATATATCAAAATCCTTTGCCATTTCACTTGCAATAGGGTTTGCCATAACTATAGCAACTGTGTTGTTTGCAGTGGCAATATCCATAAGTCCAACTAAAAGACCAATACCAAGCTGACCACTCTTGTTGCCTTTGAATACACGACGGATTCCGTTAAGAAGTGCCTCAAATCCACCATTGTATTTTATAAGTGCGCAAAGTGCTGCCACGAGAATTGCAACCATTGATGTTTCAAACATGCCTGATGCACCTGCGCCCATATTTGCGAGCAAATCAGAAAAACCAACTGAATTTGTTGCAAGTATTATAATACTGCCAGAAACAATGCCTATAAGCAAAGTCAAGAATACGTTTATGCCAACAATTCCACTTATAAGCACAAGCACATAAGGAAGAATTTGAAGCATATTATAGTCTTTCTTGATAATTTCTGTAACATCAGCATTAAATGATAATGCAAGAATAAGACCAAGAGTCAATATTGCAGCAGGCACAACCACTGCAACGTTTGTGCGGAATTTATCTTTCATCTGACAACCTTGACCGTTACAAGCAGCAATAGTAGTGTCAGAGATAAAAGAAAGGTTGTCGCCAAACATAGCACCACCAACAACTGTGCCTACACAAAGAGGAAGTGAAAATCCAGAGCCTTCAGAAATTGCAACTGCAATAGGAGTAATAAGTGTAATTGTACCAACTGATGTGCCCATGGCAGTAGAAACAAAACAACTGATAACAAAAAGCACAACGACAGAAAGGCGAGGAGGAGCAATTGAAAGCATAAAATATGCTACGCTTTCTGCAGAATCACGACCTACAACACCTACAAAAACACCTGCAAGCATAAAGATTATAAGCATTGTGATAATATTTTTATCGCCTACGCCTTGTCCCATAATCTCAAACTTTTCATCAAGAGAAATTCCTTTTGTCTGAAGTGATGCTACAAGTAAAGCCACAAGAAAAGCCACAACAACAGGTACATTATAAAATCCCATAGGAATTTTCATAACATATTCAAAGATAATTCCTAATGATAAATAAAAGACAACAAATACTCCAATAGGAATAAGTGCTAACGCGTTAGATTTTTTCATATAAAACTCACTTTCTGTAAAAACTTAAATTAAACCTTAGGGATTATATCATGCCTTCGCAAAAAGTACAATAAGTATATGAAATAAATGTTACAATTTGAGTTTATCGTATTAATTTTTAGTCATTATTCTCAATTTTCTTCACATACTCTTTGAGGGCGATATTTATGAATTGAGAAAGTGAGCGGTCATCTAATTCTGCTAACTTTCTTGCTTTTTCTAGAATGTCACTGTCAACTGTAATACTAATTTGTTCTTTTAAGGGTTTCATAATAATAAATCACTCCTTGCCGATATGATTTATTATATTTAAAAGTATTGCAAAATACTTAAAACTGATATAAAATAATATAAACTAATGTACGAGGTGAATATGATGGATAAAATTATAAAAGACTTTATTTATGAAAATTTTGAAACATATTTCGAAGTAGTTGTGGCGCCGTATATGAGAAAGCATTATAAAAGAATGTTTCCAGAACTTGAGAAAAATATTTGTCTTGAGCATTATAATGCTATTCACAAAACCAATTTTAATGAAAATGAAATAGAATTAAATCCAGCAGAATGTTGGGTTTGTAAAGCACGTGAGGACAGACCTTAAAAAGTCTGTCCCTTTTTATTGCATTTACAAGAAAATATTGTTATACTTATTTTATAGGAAAATTTCACCTTTGGGGGTAAAAAATATGGCAATACATATTCTTAAAAATAACATTTTTGTACTTGAAACAAAAAACACTCATTATGTGCTTGGTATTGATGATTATGGTTACAACCGTCACATTCATTGGGGCAAAAAGTGCAATATAAATGATTATTACACAACTGATATCTGGGATGAAAACTCAAACCACACTCGTCTTGATATGGCAAAGCAGGAATACACAACTTTTGGTGGCACAAACTATCGTGAAAGCGATTTGAAAGTGGTATTCCCTGACAAATGCCGTGAAATCGAATTAGAATTTGTTGGTGCTAATGCAGAAGATAATCTTCTTACAGTAACACTTAAAGATAAGGTTTATCCATTAGAAATTGCACTTAAATATAAAGTGCAAGATAACGACGATATTATTACTCGTTGGGCAGAAATTAAGAATACAGGTGATGAGAAAATCATTCTTGACAGAGTATTTTCTGCAGAAGTTACACTTCCATCTCAATACCCTTACACATTCAAAAACACAAATGGTAGTTGGGGTGGCGAATTTGTTGAAACTGAGTCAACCCTTGAGGGTGGTGCATTAGTATTCGACAGTAAGCGTGGCACAAGTGGTCATAATCAGTCACCATATTTTATTGCATATCAGAATGCAGATGAAAAGCAAGGTGATGTGTATTTTGCAACACTTGCATACAGTGGTAATTTTAAAGTTCTTTGCACTCGTGACCTTTTCTACACAACACGCGTTTCATTAGGTCTTAATGACCACGATTTTAAATATGAGTTAAAGACAAACGAAACTTTTGAAACACCTAAAGTTTTCTGTGGTTATTCTTCACGAGGCTTTGGTGAAATGAGCCGTCAGATGAATCGTTTTGCAATTAACTATGTGTTGCCAAAACAGTTTAACGATAAAATTCTTCCTGTGCTTTACAACTCTTGGGAAGCAACAGAATTTGATGTAAATGCAAAAGACCAGACAAAGCTTGCAAAACTTGCCGCAGCTATGGGCGTTGAACTTTTCGTTATGGATGATGGCTGGTTTGGTGGCAGAAATCACGACCGCGCAGGTCTTGGTGACTGGTTTGTAAATAAGCGCAAATTCCCTAAAGGTATTGATGAGCTTATTAAGAATGTAAATAAACTTGGTATGGATTTTGGCCTTTGGTTTGAGCCTGAAATGGTAAATCCTGACTCTGATTTATTCCGTAATCATCCTGAATGGGCATATCATTATGATACTCGCACAGCACATACACTTCGTCATCAGTTAGTGCTTAATATGACTCGAGAAGATGTACAGGAATACATTTTTGAATGTATGGACACAATGCTCACAAATCATAATATTAAATATATTAAATGGGATATGAACAGACCACTTTCAGAGACAGGTGCTGAAAATCTTGATTGCCCACAAGAATTGTGGTATAGACATACTATGGCAGTTTACCAAATTGTTGACCGCCTTAAAGAAAAACACCCTGACGTTGCAATTGAAAGTTGCTCATCAGGTGGTGGACGAAGTGACTATGGCGCCCTTATGCACTATGACCAGGTATGGACTTCTGATAACACAAGTGCCGTTGATAGAATGATGATGCAGAAATGGTTTACATATCTTCGTCCTACAAAGGTTATGCGTGCTTGGGTTACTGATGTTAACTGGTATAACCCACCAATGAGCCTTGATTTCAGATTCCATGTTGCTATGCAAGGGTCATTAGGCGTTGGTGGTAATCTTACAAAATATAGCCTTGGTGATTTGGCAACTGCCCGCAAGAATGTTTCTCTTTATAAAGAAATTCGTCATCTTGTGCAAATGGGTGACCTTTATAGAGTTCTTGACCCTGACCGCGACGAAATTCTTTTCAATATTTATGTAAGTGAAGACAAGAATGAAGCCGTTGCATTCATTTCATCAGTAGTTACACGCTTTATGCAAAAACAAATTCCACTTAAGTTTGAGGGTCTTGATGACGAAAAAATCTACAAACTTAAAATCGGTAGTGCAAAGTATGAAAAGAGTGGCGCATTCCTTAAAAATGTTGGTATTCCAGTAACTGTTCGCGGAATGGGATACAACCAAATTATTAAAATTAAAACAAAATAAATATATTTTGATAAAGTAGGGCGGGGGACTTCTCCCGCCCTTTTTTGTGCAAAGTAGAGTTTGTCTAACTCTTCACCCCCCCTTCCGTCACTCGCTTTGTTCGTGCCACCTTAAATCTCCCCTCTCGGGTCGGTCAGTGCTTCTGCTTCGCAGAAGTGTCCACTGGACACCTGCACCCTCAAGGGGGAAAGCTAAATTGGGCTCCACCCTTGAGGGGGGTATAATAGCAACGCAGTTCCGACACTTTGCACTTTGCATTTTGCGCTTTGCATTCTGTTAGACAAACTCTAATTTATAAAATAAGTTCAAAAAATGACCCCACTCTTTCGAGTGAGGTCATTTTTATTGTGTTATATGAAAACTTTTAATTAGTCTTCTTTTGGAGCATAGAGAGCCTGAAGACGAGTAAGGTGTTCATATCTTTCTTTTGCTGTTTCCTCAGCCTTAGCGAAGAGAGCTTCTGCTCTTTCTGGGAATGCACGAGAAAGTGATGAGTAACGTGCTTCGTTCATAAGGAAGTCACGGTAGCTTGTCTTAGCTTC
>JAZLBG010000083.1:0-15797 GCA_045613585.1 Candidatus Fimenecus sp.
CATCACAATATCCGTCGCCATCATTGTCTACGTGACCTGATGCATTCACATAATCATCGACATAAGTTTCACCACAAGAGCAAGTATACGTTGTGTAGCCTTGTTCTGTACAAGTCGGATTTGTCACTTCTGTTGTATAACTATGACCTTTTGCATTGATAACAAATATTTCTCTGCTGATTTCTTCGTCACATGCTGAACAATATACAACTACATCTTTGCTACCGTTTTCTGTGCATGTAGGAGCAACATAGTTTTCCTCAACTGTGTTTGCAGGAGTATGACCTGTTGCTTCGATAGTTTCAGTTTCTCGACTGATTTCTTCGTCGCAAACTGAACAATATACGACTATATCTTTGCTACCATTTTCTATGCAAGTAGGAGCAATATAGTTTTCTTCAACTGCATTTGCAGATGTATGACCTAATGCATTTACATAGTCAGCAACATAACTGTCAGCACATTTGGAGCAGGTGTATGTTGTATAACCTTTATCTTCACATGTTGGTGCAGTTAAGACTGAGTCATAAGTATGTCCAAGCGCCTCAATCACAATTGTTTCTCGTTCAATATCCGTATCGCACGCATCACAATGGTCAACTATATCTTTGCTACCTGGTTGTGTGCATGTTGCGGGGATATAATTATCCTCATATGTATGTCCATGATTGTGCTCACAATAAATAAAATGAATATTTGCGTTTAATAAATCTTCGTTGCCATCACCAACAACTATTTCCCCCCACTCTTCCTTTGTACCATTATAATATACATGCATAATATTAGGACAAGAGTAAAATGCTGCTGTATCAATTACTTTTACGCTATTAGGAATTATTACACTCGTTAAACTGTCGCAGCCAATGAATGCCTCCATACTAACTGTTGTTAGACTATCACCGAACGTCACGCTTGTAAGACTATCACAATTCATAAATGCATACTTGCCAATAGTTGTTACACTATCACCGATTGTCACGCTTGTAAGACTATCACACTCCATAAATGCACACTCGCCAATAGTTGTTACACCATCACCGATTGTCACGCTTATAAGACTATCACAATCAAAGAATGTACCTCCACCCATTGTTGTTACACTATCAGATATCGTTATACTTGTAAGACTATCACACTCCCAAAATACATTCTTTCCAATTGTTGTTACACCATCAGGAATTGTTACATTTGTAAGGCTATAGCACCCAAAAAACGCTTCATCATCAATTTCTATTAAATTCTCATCGATTATTATACTTGTAAGGCAATAACATCCACCAAATGCTCCATAACCAATTACTGTTACACTATCAGGGATTGTATAGAATGTTCTTGTATCACCAACGGGATATTGGATAAGTATTGTTTTTTCTTTATTAAACAATACACCATAATCATCATTTGAATAATACTGATTATTGCTATCTACCGAAATGTTGGTTAGATTCCAACATTTACCAAATGCACTCTCGTCAATTGCTGTTACACCATCACCAATTACTATTGTTTTAACATTATCTTTATGTTTTCTCCAGGGAATATCATTATTACTGTAATCATACATTGCACCAGTTCCCGAAATTGTTAAGGTATAGGTTGCTGTGTTATAAGACCAAGTTAAATCATCGCCACAAGCACCCGAAAAACTAGCAAAATGAATTGTCGCACTATTTAAATATTTATTATTAGCACCTATAAAAATGTCATCCCATTCTTCGTCAGAACCGTCATAATACACATCTGTAAGACATTGACAATACTCAAATGAATATTTTCCAATTGTTGATACACCATTACCAATTATAATTGTTTTAATGCTGTCTTCATAATTAAACCATGGACGACTATATGAAGAAAAATCATCCATCGCACCTGTGCCAGAAATTGTTAAAGTTCCTGTTAATTTATCAAATTCCCAAGTGAGATTTTCACCACAAGAACCTGAAAAGCCAGCCAACTCAATTGTCGCACCAGTTAAGTATTCATTACCGGTGCCTATTAAAATTTCATTCCAGTCTTCTTCAGCACCGATATAATACACATTTTCAAGACTTGAACAATAGTCAAATGCATAATCACCAATTATTGTTACACCATAACCGATTGTTAGAACCGCGAGATTAGTGCACCTACTAAATGCATAGTCACCAATTGTTGCTACCCTATTAGGAATGTCTACCAATATAAGATTTCTGCAAAAAGCAAATGCATCTCTGCCAATTGTTATTAAACCATTAGGCAGTGTTATTCTTGTAAGAGCTATACAACAAGAAAATGCCGCATCCCCAATTGTTGTCACACCATCACCGATTGATATACTTGAAAGACCTTCACATCTGGCAAATGCACGACCCCCAATTGTTGTTACGCTATCCGATATACTTACCATTACAAGGTAATTGCAATCATAAAATGCATAATCACCAATTGTCGTTACATTATCATCAATTATAATAGTTCCAATATCATCCTCATAGACTTCCCACGGACGATTATTAGTACTATAATCATACATTGCACCAGTACCTGAAATTGTTAATGTGCGGTTTGATACATTATAAGCCCACGTGAGATTATCACCACAAGTACCTGATGTTGCTGCACTTGCTGTAATGCTTGATAATGGAATAATTGAAACTACCATTATCAATGCCAATAAAACTGACAAAATTTTTCTTGATTTTTTCATAGTCTTCCCTCCATAAAAATCATAGAAGTTATTGATGAGATAATTCTATCACACAAAAATTAAACTTTCAACAAAAACAATAGACACATCATCAAGGAAAATCTCCAAAATGATGTGTCTAACTTTTTTATTGTTTAATTTTAAGCGATTAGATTTTTACAATCGCAAAATGAAGTCCGAAAACCTTAAAAACCCTTATTTATCAAGGATTATTTGCTTGCTTCTTCAACAGCAACTGCACATGCAACTGTTGCGCCTACCATTGGGTTGTTACCCATACCGATAAGACCCATCATTTCAACGTGAGCAGGAACTGAAGATGAACCAGCGAACTGAGCGTCACCGTGCATTCTACCCATTGTGTCTGTAAGACCATATGAAGCAGGACCTGCAGCCATGTTATCCGGGTGAAGTGTACGACCTGTACCGCCACCTGAAGCAACTGAGAAGTAGTTTACGCCATTTTCCATAGCCCACTTCTTATATGTGCCTGCAACCGGGTGCTGGAAACGAGTTGGGTTAGTTGAGTTACCTGTGATAGAAACATCAACGCCTTCCTTCTTCATGATAGCAACGCCTTCAAGAACGTCGTTTGCACCGTAGCAACGAACAGCAGCTCTTTCACCGTCTGAATATTTTGTTTCGTTAACGATTTTAAGCTCGCTTGTATAGAAATCATATTCTGTTTCAACATATGTGAAGCCGTTGATTCTTGAAATAATCATAGCAGCGTCTTTACCAAGACCGTTAAGGATAACACGAAGAGGTTCTTTACGAACTTTGTTAGCTGTCTTAGCGATACCGATAGCACCTTCAGCAGCAGCAAATGATTCGTGACCTGCAACGAATGCGAAACACTTTGTTTCTTCCTTAAGAAGCATTGCGCCAAGGTTACCGTGACCAAGACCAACGTCTCTCTGTTCAGCAACTGAACCAGGGATACAGAAAGCCTGAAGACCCTTACCGATAACTGCAGCAGCTTCAGAAGCTGTTTTTACACCTGATTTAAGTGCAAGTGCAACACCGAGTGTGTAAGCCCAAACAGCATTTTCGAATGCGATTGGCTGAACACCTTTAACGATGCCTTCAACATCGATACCTTTTGATTCGCAAAGAGCTTTTGCGTCTTCGAGAGAAGCAATACCGTATTCAGCAAGACATTTCTCGATTTTAGCCATACGTCTTTCTTTGCCTTCAAATCTTACATCATTAGCCATTTTAGTATCCTCCTTCTCTTATTCTTCTCTTGGGTCAATGTATTTTGCAGCATCTGCAAAACGACCATATGAACCTGTGTTGTTCTTAAGTGCTGTAGCAGCATCTGTACCGTGACGGATATCTTCCATCATCTTGCCAAGTTTAACGAATTCATAACCGATAACCTGGTCATCAGCGTCAAGAGCCATTCTTGTGATATAGCCTTCTGCCATTTCCATGTAACGAACGCCCTTAACCTTTGTTGAGAACATTGTACCAACCTGTGAACGAAGTCCTTTACCAAGGTCTTCAAGACCTGCACCAACAACGAGACCGTCTTCTGAGAAAGCAGACTGTGAACGACCGTAAACGAGCTGGAGGAAGATTTCTCTCATAGCTGTGTTGATAGCGTCACAAACAAGGTCTGTGTTAAGGCATTCAAGAAGAGTCTTGCCAGGAAGAATTTCAGCAGCCATAGCAGCTGAGTGAGTCATACCTGAGCAACCGAGAGTCTCAACGAGAGCTTCTTCAACGATGCCATCTTTAATATTAAGTGTAAGCTTACATGTACCCTGCTGGGGGGCACACCAACCGATGCCGTGTGAGAAGCCTGAAATATCTTTGATTTCATAAGCCTTTACCCATTTTCCTTCTTCAGGAATTGGAGCTGGACCATGGTGAGGACCTTTTGCTACAGTGCACATTTTTTCAACTTCATGTGAGTAGTGAATCATAATAAATGAAAACTCCTTTCATAATTTAACGGAATAATTCCTATCTTATAGATTATACAATTACTTGCCAAATTTTTCAATAGTTATTTTGACAAAAGATTGACAATGAAATAGAAAATTATAGTTATAATTGTAGTATAACCAGAAAAATGCAGAATGCAAAATTCAAAATGCAGAATGTATTACAAAAAAGAAAGCAACCAATGAAAAAAGATAAAGTGCCTTTATTGTTGAGGATGTTTTTGTCAGAGCCGCGAAAAAACGGAAACAATACTTTGTGTATTGTTGAGTATTTTGAATGGTTATGACGGAAAACGGCCCAGCAAGAAAGGTGCTTTAGGTTTTTGAATGGTTGCAAAGAAAATAAAAAAACGCCCGTCCTATTGGACAGACGCTTTTGGTTTGTGTCGGCATTACCTATTTTTCCGGGCCGCTTCCAGCCAAGTATTTTCGGCGCAAATGAGCTTAACTACCGTGTTCGGGATGGGAACGGGTGGACCCTCACTGCAATCAACACCGACTCACGAAACTGTTCATCTCGTGAACGCAAGAGATATTCTAACAGAACAATACACAAATTGCAAGCATTTTTTTACATTTTTTTCAAGTTTGTTAAATTTCAACAAAAAGATACAGAATATATGCGTTTACAAGGTGAAAACAAACAAGAAACCCTGTTTTATCTTCTTTACCTCAGTCTTTTTCTGCAAAAACGACAGCCCCTTCCGATAAAGAAGAGATAAATTGACTAAACGCCTCATATATGCTACAATAATCTGAACTTTACATATGAAATAACTCTATGCGTTTAAAAAGGATGGGTAATATGAATAAAAAGATAACGAAACCATTAAAGGTGATTACAATATTCATTTTAATAGTTTCACTTACTTTGTCTATGACGGGCTGTGGTTCGCTTCAACAAGCTATGCAGTCAATTATTCCAACTGAAGAACCTACTAAACTTGGTACAGGTAATTCAGATACAGGCTTTTTCGTTGGCGAAAGATATGAAGAATTACCAACAATCAACCATAGAACTGAAGAAGAAATAGCCCAAACAGGACTTACAGCACAAGATGTTCTAAATGCTTATGACCAACTCGCTACTGATATTATGAAAGAACATTATTCTAGCGATTTCTATGTCTATTTGCCAAACGATGTGAGAGAAAATGTTGCGGGACGCTTTGAAAGCATAACGCCTTGGTCTTACGAAACTCCGACAGAAGATGGATTAGAATACGAAAGATTTACTGCTCCTTTTTACGCTATTAATCCGAACTTTATGCCAGATTTTACTGACACTACTTTCCCTTCATATCCTGTAACAATTAATCAAAAAGCATATGTAGATGGTGTTGCTTATGAAAAGGATTTTTTTAATGCAGGTGTTGAAGTAACTCAATTTGAAAAAACTATGGATGTATTTGGTCAAAAAACATATTTTTTAGATTATGACACATTCGTGGAACAAGTTGAAAAAGTGAATGACCCTGTTAATTTTTGGGTATTTATTGAACAAGACGCTTATGAGCCAATTGAAATAACAAGAGAAACAATTATGAATGCAACACCTGAGCAGTTACAAGCTCTTTATAATATGATTTCTTCTATTCGCTCTATCAACTTGGAACAAAAATTACCAGAATAAAATAAAAAATGAGATTCTAAGCATAGCGAAGAATCTCATTCTAAAATAATAACACAATAGGCGGGGGCTGAACCCTGCCATTTTTATTGCCTCCCCCACCTGAGGCGGGGCGTTAAGGATTTGTAATCTCCCTTAAAATTCAGGAATTATAGCATTTCCTTAATTATCACTAACAGAAGAGGGAGCCGCCTTTGCTTTTATAACTATTACGAAAAACTATTTTATTTTTGTAACATCAAGCGCCACATACTCATAGCCCTGATTAGGGTCAAGTACAGTGTATACAGCTGTTGTGTTATTAACAAAAGTAAGATTTGAGTGATTTGAATAGTTTTCATCCTTGAACTTTGAATATTCACCTGTTTCAAGATTGAAAATATGCACCTGATAATCCATTATGTTTGTAACTGTGCCAAGCATAACAAGATATTTGCCATCAGGACTTACAGAAATCATTTCAGGACTCATTCTATAACCAACAATTAATTTTGATTCGCCTGTTTTGAAATTGTAAAGCTTGCCCTCATTTTTATTGAAGGCATATTCACCTTCATATATGTATGTTGAACTCATACTACCAAACAACGATGTGACTACAGTTTCTTCTTCACCTGTTTTTCGAACAACATCAAAACCTTTGTTTGTTGTTCGCAAGAAAATAATAGAGTCTTCGTCAGTTAACACAAATTTACCGTAAACATCTTCAGCATACAAACTTTCTTTATCACCATTCTTGATAAAAATATCTTGTTTTCCACTGCCTGCCTCATATTCACGAGCAGTAATGAATGGTATCTTGTTTGATGCAGCGTAACCATCATTTGTAAGAACACAGAAATCCTCAACGCCTGCACCTGTTGTCATATCAATATTTCGGTTAATAATCTTCAAAAATCTTGAAGTTTTACCTGTTTGCAAATCTACAACAAAACTTTCAGGCCATACTGTGATTTTTTGAGTAAGCGCATTTTTACTTGTAGTTGCAAGAAGCAACGCTTTACCCTCTTGACCATAACCCTCAGGAAGATTTACAAGTTGGAATGCAAGCATATCATAAAAATATACATTTTCTGTGCTATTTGCAACAAACAATCCCACACCAAAAATTTTGCCACCCAACTCAATATAATCAATGGTTACAGGAATTGTTTCGTTGCCCATATCAACTGTTGCGTCAACACTACCCGTTGACTGAACAGCAACCATTTTGTTATCTTTATATTGATAATATTTGAGTTTATAGTCACTAGAAAAGCCGTAAAAAACATCTGGTATATCTGTTTGAATCAAATTCATTATAATACCTTCGCGTGCAACTTGAACACTTGCAAGTTTATCGTGTGCTACAGTTGTTGTTTCAGTGAAATCTGTTTCAAGGTCACTTTCTGGTATATACTTAACAGCAACGAAAGCCACAGCCATAACAAGCGCCAAAACAGCTATTCCAATTGTTGCAAAGTCTTTTTTTGTCAATGGCTCGCGTGGTTTTTTCTCTTTTGGAAGCTTTGGCTCTTTAACCTTCTTTTCTTTTGCAGGTTTTGGTTCTTTTGGAGCCTTTTCCTTCTTTTCTTTTGGTTGTTTAGGCTTTTTTGGTGTTTTTTCTTTCTTTTCTTTTGTTTTTTCTGAAAGTTTTGCCTTTTTGCCTTTTTCTGTTTTATCAGAAACCTTTTTAACAGATTTAACCACAGGCAATACAAACTCTTCACTTATGCGCCCGTTTTCAGAAACTTCTTTTTTAACACTTTCAGCTATAGGAGTTTCAACAACTTCTGTAGAAATATTTTCAACAATCTCTGTTGTATTTTTTTGCTTTTTCTCTTTTTTTGCCCTTGGAAGTTTTGGCTCTTTAACCTTTTTCTCCTTTGGAGGCTTTGGTTCCTTAACTTTTTTCTCTTTTGGAGGCTTTGGTTCCTTAACCTTCTTTTCTTTTGCAGGTTTTGGTTCTTTTGAAGCCTTTTCTTTCTTTTCTTTAGGTTGTTTAGGTTCTTTTGGTGTTTTTTCTTTCTTCACCTTTGGAACTTTAGCCTTTTTTTCTTTTTCAGGCTTTTCCTTTACAGGCTCAATCACCTCTTGAGGAACTTCTTCTATATCAATTTTTTGGTATTTATTACTTAGAGATTTCTTTTCTTCCAAAATAACACCTCCGACTTATTACATATTCAAATTATTATACAATTTTTACAGTAATAATGCAATAACAAAATATATACAAAAAGTGGCGGGGTCAAGACCCCGCCCTACCATTTTTATTTTGTAGCATTCAATGCTGCGAAATTATCTTTATTAGATTTATAAAGTTTCTTGAACACTTCAAAGTTCTTATCATAAATTGGTTTATTGTCTGCATTTGGAATAAATGTTTTTGCCGCTGGAATAAGTTTCTTTGCATCAGGAACTTTCTCAATAATGCCAGCACCAATAGCAATAAGAACAGCTGCGCCAACTGCACCAACATTCTGTGGGCTTGCAACAGTTTCAACTACTCTGCCTGTGCAATCTGCAAGAATCTGAGCAGTAACATCTGACAATGCGCCACCACCAACGAAACGAATTGTCTTTGAAGTTTTAACTTTCTTTTCTTCTGTTTCAAGGAACCAACGGAGGTGGAAGCAAACGCCCTCAACAACAGCTCTAATCATTTCAGTCTTACCTGTATCAAGACTGATGTTGAAGAACATACCACGAGCATTTGGGTCTTCAAATGGACAACGGTTACCATGAAGCCATGGTGTAAAGATTACTCCGCCACTACCTGCAGGAATTGAATCAACAACCGCCATCATATAGTCATAAAGGTTTGTATAAACAACTTCCATATCTTCGGTTTTAAGTTTGAGAGCCTGTTGTTTATCAAGATAAATATCAATTTCATCAAGTGCTAAATGGTCTTTAACCCATTCAACACACTTACCTGCTGTTTCAAGCTCACCAAAATAGTTGTAAATGCCATCTTCTGCACCAACAACCGCCGCCATCATAGTGCTTGCATCAACAACACTCTTATCAGTAACAGTTGAAACCCAACCTGATGTGCCTTGATAAACGTGTGTGTCACCAAGTTCAGTAGCACCTGCACCAACACCGATAAGTGTAGCATCACCACCACCACCGAATACTGCAATACCAGGTACAAGACCTAATTCTTCAGCTTGTTGTGGACGAAGTTCACCGATTTTTTCAGTACAATCAGCAATTCTTGCAAGGTGCTTCATATCAACACCAAGAAGTTTGCAGATTGTTGGGCTCCAATCTTTCTTTTTAAGGTCATAAAGAAGAGCACCAAAAGCAGAGTCTTTAGTCATTACAAACTCACCTGTCATACGACAGATAAGATATTCTTTAACATCAAGCCATTTATGTACCTTTGCAAAATTTTCAGGTTCATTAGCTTCTGTCCATTTATATTTCCATACAGGGTCTTTAACGCTTAATGCAGCTGCACCAGTAATTGCAAGGGAAGGAAGAAGTTTAAAGATGTTACCACCTGCAACCTGTGGGCCATAAGCAATACCTTTTTTGATTTCTTCGGTTGCACGCTGGTCCATATAGCTGAATGCACGGCGAACATGATTGCCATCTTTATCAACAAGTACAAGACCTTGCATTTGTGAGCAGAAAGAAATACCATAAATATTTTTAGGGTCAACACCTGATTTTTCAATAACTTTTTTTGATGTTGAGCACATTGCACCCCACCATTCGTCAGGGTCTTGCTCTGCACCACCATTAGGCATAATATAAAGCTTGTAGCCTTCAGTAGCAGCCTCTAAAAGTTCAATAGTCTTACCAATTTTGAAAAGGCAAGTTTTAACACCTGTTGTACCAATATCAAAGGCAAGAGCATAAATTTCTTTTTCCATTTTCACTTTCTCCTTCAACTTAAAAGTTGTATATGAAATAATATTATCACAAAGTAATATTTTTGTATAGATTTATTTTTAATTTTCTTTTACTAACAATTTCATTTCTTTGCGAAAAACAAAGAAAAATACTATTGATGCGGTGATAATTGATATTGCATCAGACACAGGCTCTGCAAGAAAAACCGCAAACACTTTGTTTTCAAAGAAATTAGGCAAAATATAAATCAAAGGCACAAGAAGTATAACTTTTCTCAAACATGCAATAAAAAGCGATGCTTTTGCTTTGCCCAGTGCAATAAATGTTTGCTGAATTGCCATTTGAATACCGAAAAACACCATAGCACAACCATAAAGACGAATTGTCCATGTTGCCGTATCAATAAGCAAAGGATTATCGTTAAAAATCCCAATAAAGAATTGTGGGAATATTTCAATAGCCATACCAAAAGCAAAAACATAAGTAAAGCAAATAAGCAAAAACACCTTAAACGCTTGTTTTACACGGTCTGCATTTTTTGCACCATAATTATAACTGATTATTGGCTGTGCACCTTGGCCAATGCCCTGTGCAGGCACCCACGCCATCTGGAAAACAGTTGTGCAGATTGTCATAGCACCAACTGCAATATCACCGCCATATTTCTGAAGTGATGAACTGAATGCAATATTAATTACAGCCTCTGTTGCATTCATAACAAATGGTGAAATGCCAAGCGCCAATACTGGCGCAAGAATTTTTATGTCTGGCAAAAGATTTTCTTTATGAATTTTGAGTTTTGTCTTTTTACCAAGCAAAAATGACAATACCCATATTGCAGAAATTGCCTGAGAAATAATCGTTGCAAATGCAGCACCTTCAACTCCCATATCAAATCCAAAAATAAATATAGGGTCAAGTATAATATTGCAAATTGCACCTATAAGCACTGTTGCCATACTGATTTTTGTAAAACCTTGAGTAGTTATAAACATATTAAGCCCAAGACTGAGCATAACAAAAATTGAGCCTGCAACATAAATTTTCATATAAGGCAGTGCATATACAATTGTACTTTCACTTGCACCAAAAAGCATTAAAAACTTTTCACCGAACGCAAGAAAAACAGTTGTAAGAATTACCGACAACACTAAAAGCAAAGAAAAACAGTTTCCAAGTATTTTTTCTGCTTTCTTTATGTCACCTTTGCCCATTTGAATTGCAGCACGAGGTGCACCACCCTGAGCCACAAGCATTGTAAATGCAGAAATTAACACTATTATAGGATTACAAAGTCCTACACCTGTAATCGCCAATGTACCAACATCTTCCATATGACCAATATAAATTCTATCAACCACATTGTAAAGAAGATTTACAATTTGTGCAAGAATTGCAGGAATACTAAGTTTTATTATCAACTTCCATACGGGAGCTGTTGCCATTTGTTTTGAAATATCTGCCTTATTGCTCATTTTGTCACCTGATTAAACTTTGATACTTTCTAAGATATTCCCCAATTTGTTCTTTTGTAATATACTCTGTCAAACAGCCAACACCTGTAACACATTTACCACCGGTGATATTACCTGCAAGAATACATTGCTTAAAATCCAAATCGTGATAAAGTCCATAGATAAACCCTGCGAGAAATGCGTCACCAGCACCAGTTGCATCAACGCACTTAAATTCGTCAATATTCTTGACTACAAAATAGTCACCGTCAAATCCTGCACAACCATCTTTACCAAGTTTCACTATTGGTTTTTCAAAATAGTTGCGAAGAAAATCAATAGCCTTTTTATAATCTCTTGTGCCTGTAAGTTTTTCTGTTTCGTCAATATTAGGTGTGTAGTAATCTGCGATTTCAATTAAATCTTTATATTTTTCAATAGACATATCTTCACTGTAACCTGTATCAAGCACTAAAATTGTGCCATCTTTTTTAAGTTGTCTATATACAGGAAGAATATTCTCTTGCATACCCACAACCTTTGCACCTTTAAGTGAGTTGTAGATTTTCTCGAGCATTTCGTCTGAATAAGTTTCACTGCCACCAAAAGATACAAAAGTGCGGTCACTTTCAGTAATTATTGCAGATGTTACATTAAGTGGATAGTTACGACTTTCAAAAACTTCATATTTTGTACCACTTTTATCCAATTCTTGCTTTGCAAACTGTGAAAACATATCGTCACCTAAAAATGTGCCAATTTTAGCGGAAACGCCCAAACGTGAACAGTTAATCATAGTTGCAGGAAGCCCACCACCAAGGCAAACCTTGAAATCCTTGCAATAAATTTCTTCGCCCTCATTAGGAATTCGTGGCATACCTGAATAAAGCAAATCTACATTCAGTTTTCCGAAAGCTGCTACAAAACTCATTTCCATTCTCCCGTAAAATCTTTGTTAAGTTCAATATAACTGTCAACTACTTTTTCTGCAAGTGAATAAGAAGCCACCAATGGGTGCAAATAAAGGCAATCAACAGCACTTTCTCTGTCACAATTTATAATTGCCTTTGATGCAAGACGCTCATAAGCCTTAACTCTTGTAATAATTTCTTGATTTTCAAATGGTACTTCGCCAATTTTAATTGGTGTAACTTTTCCATCAACAATTTCACAAGAAATTTCAACAGTATCTGTTTCGTCTAAAAATCCAATTGCATTATTTGTATTTGGCACACAAGCGATAATTTTTTTATCACTTTTTTCATTTTTAGCATCAATAATTCCAAGAGCAACACCTGCATAGCCCCCATCATCAGGAGCATACATATCAAACTGCCAGGTTGACTCTCTTTTGTTGCCTGTTTCACTTGCCATATATGAATTTTCACGAAGTCCATAATAATAATTAAAAATATTAAGGGCTTCTTCAAAATTGTTTTCAATATCAATATTTGACAATTCTTCTGTCATTTTTTCGTTTATGTCTGCAATCTGCTCTCCGCGTGTACGAGGTGCTTTGAGAATGTTCTCAACAGCCTTTTCACGATTGTAGAAATAATACATATATTCATTTGGCACATACTGTTTTCGCATTAAAAATTCTTTGTCAAAATAACGTAAATCTGTATTTTTATAAGCATTGTCATCACTTACAATTTTACTTGTAATGTCAACGCCATCTGCCTTGATATATTCAAAGAATGATAAGTGATTAAGTCCATAACAAAGAGCATCAAGCTCATTCTCAGAATAACCATAAAGCTCTTCAAATCTTCTTAACATTCCACTTGGAGCGTCACAAATACCATATGTAAAATCATAGCCCATATCACGAAGTGTTTGTGATACAACACCTGCAGGGTTAGTAAAATTAAACACCATAGCATTTGGTTTTGCATATTTTTTAACTAATTCACAATACTCTTTGAGGGCAGGAATACTTCTCATAGCAAATGAAAAACCTGCTGCGCCTGTTGTTTCTTGACCAAGAATACCCATATCAAGAGCAATTCTTTCATCTCGACAACGCATACGGTCGCCACCTGCACGAATTGTAGTAATAACATAATCTGCATCTTTAATTGCTTCTACTGGGTCTGTTGTAAGAACAAAGTCCATAAACGGACAAAGACGGCGAGAAACTTCTCTCGCCATCTTACCGTAAATATTCAACTTTTGCTCATTGTTATCCATAAAGACAAGTTCTTTAATACCCATCTTTTCGGCTCTGCCCGCAATACTCTTAGCCAAAAACATTGAACGGACTCCGCCACCACCGATAACTGCAAGTTTCATAATATTAGAGTACCTCTCTTACATTACTTTCGCCTGAATCAAGGTTAAGTCTTAATGTCTTGTCAACGCCATTTTCAGTAAAGTCAAGACGAATAACGTCGTCACTTTCAAACTCTGCAAAGTTTACTTTATAATCTTTATCTCTGAAGAAATCCTTTAAGTATTCAATTCTTTCTGCATCAAAATCACCTGCATTGTCAGAAACGAAAAGAACATTACCGCAAATTGAATTAACCTTACCATGAATAAGCTTCTGTTCCATATTGTAACCAATGTTAATATCACGAAGGAAGAATACGTCAGGGTCGTTACAGAATGCTCTGCCATCAAGATGATTACGGAAAATTGTGTTAGTAATTGCATTCTGTGATGATGGCATTTCAGCATTTGTTCTGATGCATGTAACAATAGAATTGATGTTAAGACTCTTTTTAAGTTCAAATTTCCAGTTCTTGTTTACGTCACAAGAAATACGACAAGCATCAAAAATACCCATACATGTACCAAGAGGCACGCCACAACCAAGAATCCACTTATCACCGCAAACTTCACGAAGGAAATCTACACCATCACACATAATTTCACCACGTGTTTTGCCGTTTCTTGGCTCAATACACTGGCTGTAAAGGAAGTCAAGTTTAACCATATCAAATCCCCAAACATTGAGAATTGTATCGAAAACTTTTCTTAAATATTCACGAACTTCTTCGTTGTAAATATCAAGTGTGTAAGCACCGCCCCAACCTTGACAACCAAGCATTTTTTTGCCATTTCGATTGTGACGAAGAAGCCAATCGGGATGCTTTTTAGCAACCATTGATGAAACCTGTGCAGAGAAAGGCGCAAGCCAAAGACCTGCCTTGTAGCCTTTTTCGTGGATTTTATCTGCAATATATTTCATACCATGAGGGAATTTTTTGTGGTCAGTAATGAGCCAGTCACCAACTGCTGCCTGATAACCATCGTCAACTTGGAAAATGTTAACTTCTTCACTTGCTCTGTCAAGGCCATTAAGGTCACGAAGAATAATATCCTCATTGATATTCTGGAAGTAGTTATACCATGATGTGTAACCTGAAAGATGGTCGATAGCAGGCTTTTTGCAACCAACAAAGTCAAAGAAATATTTATCCATAACCTTGTCCATATCGCCTTCAAT
The DNA here is from genome assembly GCA_045613585.1 of Candidatus Fimenecus sp. Classification (GTDB taxonomy): domain Bacteria; phylum Bacillota; class Clostridia; order Oscillospirales; family Acutalibacteraceae; genus Fimenecus. The sequence goes on from JAZLBG010000083.1 coordinate 15,023, forward strand.
GATTGCGATATCGAACATTTCATATTCCTGACCTGCAGAAAGTTTAAGTCCTTCAACATCTTTCTTAATTCTGAACTCATCGTCATTCATATCAACATCAAAGATTGTATAACCCTGACGCTCGCTCTTTGAACCATAAAGTTTAATGTCACGCTCGCCTTTTTCACGGAAATAGCAATATGTATAACCATGGAATTTGCCTTTTTCACCATATTTTTCAAAGTGATAGTCACCTGAAAGACCTACAAAGTGAGCAGTAAATTTTGTAACTTTTGCAACTTCGATAAGACCATCAAATTTATCATTTTTTGAGAATTCACGAGATGTTGTCCAAGCCTGATAACCATTAGCATAGAACAAATCTTTATCGTCAAAATCCTTTTCATATTCAAGTGCAAGACTTACCATTTCAAAGTCTTTTTTTGCTGTAAGAGATGCTTTAATACTACCTTTTTTCTCGTCATACTTAAAATCAAAGTATTCGTTTTCAAAATCTTTACAGCTTACAACTGAGCCATTGTGTTTTAATTCTGCATAAAATTTACACATACAAAATTCCCCTTATATTTTAATATAGCTCAATTTTACCATATAGTAGCAATAAAATCAACTCTGTAAATTTGAGTTTGTCGGGCTCATTGAATGGTGTTGTTTTGCCTCCCTCTGACGAGGTGCGGGGTGTCCGGTGGACACCTCTGCAAAGCAGAAGCACCGACCGAACCGGCAGGTGAGAATTAGGTGGCAACGCGTTAGCGTTGACGGAGGGAGAGATAGG
>JAZLBG010000084.1:0-2823 GCA_045613585.1 Candidatus Fimenecus sp.
AAGAAATTGCTTATATTAGTGAAATGCACATAGAAATCCCATCGAATAACATTGATGTTATCAAAAATTCCAAGACTAGCAACACAACCTACAAAGCCAAGAGTTACATAAATTGTCTGAAAAATTAATTGCGCGGTTCTGTTTTTAAACATAATACTTTCCCCATAGTTAAAACATATTGTGTTAGTTATTTGCTACATCTACGACACATACAAAACTTGACAAAAAACACACAGTAATTATAATATATTTATGATATAATTGTCAATGTAAATGTACATGTACAAGTTACTTGAAACATTAGAGCACTAAAATCAGTTACGCTCTTGAAAAATATAAAATAATAATGATTTTCGTATACATTTTTCCAATTTTGTGTGATGAAATTGTGTGATATGTTAAATTTTCGTTGATATATAGCCATTTCTCGTGACGAGGCAAGACATGGTAAAGCATTTGAAGGTCTTTTGAACAGATATTTTAAATAAATCAATTTCAAAATTGATAATCAAACAAAAAGCTGTTGGTATTTCCAACAGCTTTTTTGATTGATTGAATATATAAAATTAAACCGACATACAAATTCATTCAATAATAATTTCACGGTCTTCCTCTTCATCTTTTTTGCGTTTGAAGATAAGAATGAAGAACAAGAAAAGGCTTAATCCCATAAACGAACCCATTATAATAGGATTTTCAAATGTTTCTACAAAAGTATCTGGAATAGGAATAATTGGTGTTGGTTTTACAGGACCACCAATTGTGATTATAACACCATCTTTATTCTCATCTTTTGGGTCTGTTTCTGGCTTGCCACTTGGGTCATTATCATCTGGTTTTTCGTCAGGGTCACCATCCGGGTCCTCAAAATCAGGATTATCAGGGTCACCCGGGTCTGTATCATCAGGGTCTACATCAGGTTTACCATCATTATTGTTATCGAGTATATGAAAATCAAGATAGATTTTGTCAGCGTCAAGAGGGATAATCACTACCTGAGTACCGTCAGGCGCAGTTGTGAGTTCAGGCTCATCAACATCTGCCCTTACAATAACAAAAGATGTGTTTGCAAGCACTTCACCATCTTTTGCAATCTGTACAAGGTGTTTACCGTCAGCAATATCTTCAACAGAATATCTGCCATCTGCATTAGTTTTTGCTGTTACACTGCCGAAATCGAAACTAAGTTCTGCACCCTTTAATTCTTTTTCGCCAAAATAAACAGTACCCTCAATATCTACCTTGCCACATTTATCATTTGCATCATTAGAACACTTTTCAAATGTGAACTCAACAAGAATATCCGTATTGATGTCAGTAATTTTAAGACTTCCATATACATACTGTTCTGTTACATCAGTGTTGTTTACTTTAATGGTATCAAGATGATAACCATTTTTGAAAACCGCACCAAGGTCGATTTCACCAAATCTGTTAATCTTAAATTGTGTACCATCAGGGCAAAGCTTACCATTTACAAGCACATAACCGCCCTCGTTATAAATAACAGTTACTGTATGTTTATCAGGAACAATAGTTGAAATAGTGGTATTGTTTGCAAATGCAGGAACAACCATAACAAGCATCATGACAAGTGCCATAATGATACTTAATGTTTTTTTCAATGAAATCCACCTCCTTAACTAATTCTTTCAAAAATAATTACGGAGCTTATGGAGCTACATACTCAACTGTGTATGTGAGTGTACCTGTATATGTGCCAACAGCTTTGCCTTCAAATGTAGAAATAGAAACTTTTACATTTTCACCTTCTGTTACACCAGGTGCTGTTGTTTTTGCAACATTAACTGCATCAAATTCAACTGCGTCGCCACCTGTTACTGAAAATGCAAGTGTGTCTGTTGAATCTGCAGCAGTCATTTCACCACCGTTGTTTGCAGTAGCTGAAACTTTAAGTTTTGCACCAATAAGAAGTTGTGATTCAACTGTGTATGTTGCATTCTGTGAGTTTGTATTGCCCCATGGAATTGAAATTGTTGCAGGAATTGTAACTGTGTATGATGTGTCATTTGCTGCGTCGTAAGTTGTTTCAACATCTACATTATTACCACCAAGAACAGCAGTCTGTGTTGCAAATGCAGGAACTATAATAGCCATCATCATAACAAGTGCTAAAACAATAGAAATAAATTTTTTCATAATATTTTACTCCTTTGAGTATAAAACCGATTAAACGATTTCTGCTGTGAATGTAAGTGTATCTGTATAGTTATCAATAGCTGCTGATTTCCACTCATCAAGAGCAACTTTAACTATTACGCTTTCAGTATCGGCATAAACTGCAGAATTAGCTGTAAATGTTGCATTTTCAAGTGTGTAATCAAGTTCGCCACCTGCTGAAGTCATTTTATAAGCTTTGTCAGCGTCAGTTACAGTAACTTTAACTGCGTCACCTGTTTTAAGCTGGCTTGCAACAGTGTATTCAATCTCTGTTGATGTTGCTTCCCAAGGAAGTGTCTGTGTTGCAGGAATTGTAACTGTGTACCAAGCTGCTTCAGTATCACCGATACCGTCATCGTCAGTATCTTTCTTTGTATCTGTATTGATGATTGTGTCGCTACCTGTATTTGAGCCACCTGTAACAGCAGCAAAAGCAGGAACGCAAATTGCCATCATCATAAGAAGTGCCATAGCAAATGCTAAAATCTTTTTCATTTTTATAACCTCTTTTACAAATTATAATATTTGTTAAATATTTACGAGTTCTGCACTGAATGTTAATGTTCCAACGTAATTATCAATTGAAGCTTTACTCCAATTTGTTTCAGGAATCTGAACTACTACACTTGATTTTTCTGGATT
>JAZLBG010000085.1:0-13598 GCA_045613585.1 Candidatus Fimenecus sp.
ACTGGCTTTACAACTATGGTGGTGCTTGTAACGGTAACATTTATGGTCTTGTTGTTACACTTTACGGTAACGCATCTCTCTGGGGCATGATTGCAGCACCATTCTGCATCAGAAAATGGGGTAAAAAAGCAGTTCTTGTTGTTACAAATATAATGAATGTTGCTTTTATTCTTTTGATGCTCCCATTCACACAGGAAATCAACAACCTTACAATTTGGCTTGTTATGGGTTGTCTTTACCTTAACGCTTTGATGGGTTCATTCGCACATATCCTTAACCCTGCAATTCAGGCTGACATCCGTGACTATCAGCAATACCAGACAGGCGAAAGAATTGACGGTATGTTCTCAGCCGTTGCAACAATCGGTACTATTATTACTCTTGGTACTTCTGCTGTTCTTCCTGTTATCTATGAAAAAGGTGGTATTACCGCTGAAAATGCAGCTATTGTTACCAAGAACCCTGACGTGCTTAACCGTGTTCTTGGTGATGGCAAAACTGTTGGTCAGATTCTTGCAGAACAAATGGAAGCTGGTCAGAACAACTATGTTAACCCAAACTCTGCGTTGTATGACTTAGACATCTTCCTTCCTCTTATGCATGTACTTATTATCATTGCTGCTGTTGGTGCCGCAATGAATGTTATTCCATACTTCTGGTATGACTTTAACGAAAGAAAACAGAAATCTGTCATCCGTGTACTTAAAATCCGTGCCCTCTTTGAAGACTATGGTAACGGTATCACAAATGACGCTCAACTTGTTGAGGGTATTGATATTATCCGTGACGCAAGAGAAATGGTTACTAAAGAACCAATGGTTGTTGATAAGTCATACAAGTCAATTAAAGATAAAGCTGAAAAGAAAGCTGCTAAAAAGGCTTACAAAGAAGCTCTTAACTTTAATGAAGAAATTGAAATCAGCAAATTTGTATGTGAAGAACTTGATAAATTCTCAACTGAAGTATTCAAATATCAGTACAACATTCAGAAGGGCATTTATGATGCAGGACTTCAGGGTCTTAAACTTTTAGACCTTGACGAAATCAAAGCTGAGCTCAGTGCTGCAAAGGCAATGCCAAAAGGCACTGAAGAAGAAAAAGAAATCAGAAAATTTGCTATTGAACTTGCAAGAAAGAAGAAAGCTGCTTGCAAAGCATTAGCTAAATATTATGCTAACGAAGACCTTGTTCAGCCTGAATTTGCAGAGCTTGAAAAAATCTTTGATGCTGAAGATGCTTGTGATACTAAACTTAAGGAACTTTATCTTGCACTTAGAGATGCTAAGAAAGCAAAAGATGGTACCGCTAAAGACATTAAGGCAGACATAAAAGCATACGAAGCAAAGAAGAAAGAAGTACACAAGGCTTCAAAGAAAGAAATGGACAGACACGCTTACTTTGCACGTGCTGCAAAACCTTATCTTGACGCTGAAAAACTTGTTAAGCAAGAAGAAAATTACAAGCACTTTGATGAAATTGCTGAAATGTATGAAGAATCAAAGGCTCGTTATGAACAGGCTATGGCTGAAGCAGAAGCAAAAGCTCTTAAAGAAAAAGAAGAAGCAGAAGCTTATGCTGCTCAGTTAAAAGCTGAAAAGGCTGCTAAGAAAGCTGCTAAGAAAAACAAATAATTGAATAAATAATTAAAGCCGATTCGGATTTCCGAGTCGGCTTTTTTCTGTTTTTTATACTGCTGTAATTGTGAATTCGCGGTATTTATTGTTCTTTTCTTCGCCCTTCCAAGTGTGGATTTGTTCTGGATTTGCGAAGATATTATCCAATCGTTTCATAAATGGTACTGCCTCACCAAAGTCTAATGCTCTATGGTCAAATGCCATACAGATTGGAAGTACCTGACGGATTTCAATTGATTTGTTTCCGTTTTCATCTGTTACAACTATCGGTCTTTCTTGCACTGCACCAACACCAAAAGCGCAAACCTGAGGAGGTATAATTTCAAGAATTCCTACATTACCTCTTTGCCCTCTATAAAGCGAGCCAATATTTGAGATTGTAACTGTACCTTGCTCAATATCATGTTTTGTAATTCTGTCAGTTGTTGGAATACTTTCGTATTCTTTTTTCGCTTTTCCGCTTAAAGTTTTAACTTTATGCTTGCCTGTTTTTGAACCTATTAATCTATAAATGGCTTGTTTGATTTTGCCTTTTTTAAGTGCGGTTAAAGTATTATCAAGTGATACTTCAAACATTGCTTCTGTTAAATCTGTCTTTTCAAAACGACGCTGAACATCATTGATATAATCTGTCATTTCGTCAAGATTTTTGTTTTCAAAGTTATGAAGATTAATTGTCATCATTTCTCCATTTGGCATAATCATTGGCATTGAAATATTAATATCTTCAAAAGTTTTGATTTCACCACGAACAAGCTTGCGATTGTAATCAATGTGAGAGTTCATAATTGGTGCTGCTTTAAGACCTTCTGATATTACTTTAAGCATAAGTGTATTTACTGTAATCTTATCTGTACCCTTACGATTAAAATTGAGTTTCTTATACTCTCTCATAAAATCAGTTACATCAGGCTCATAGTTATAGGTTACGTGTGGAATTGTTTCCCAACTTTCAGTAGTCATATTTGCAACGATTTTTCTTTGAATTCCGAAATTAATTGTGTTTGTAATTTTCATAGTTATTTACTCCTCAGTATATAAAATTTATTATTTATTGTTTTAGTGCGCCTTGCTTTTGGCTACAACAATATGATAATAAATTTTATGCGGTTGCACTATAAACTTTGCTTGTCAACTATGAAATTTCATGTAAACTTTAGGTTGCAATTGGCTTAAAATCAAGGATTTTTACCCCTCAGTCATTTTTGGGCAAAAATGACAGCTCCCCTTTCAGGGGAGCCGAGAAATGCAATTTATTTAATTGTTATTGTGTATATTTTGCCTTTTTCTGTTTGGAATTCAGCAAAATTATTTTCACTTTCGCAGATATTATCAATTACAAATTCTGATTTTGCATAATAGATTTTGCAAGTGCCACCCACATTTGAAGTGATTTCTGCTTTTGTGAGTTTTCCATTATTCCACTCAATATTAATTGTGAAATTACCACGGGCAATTATACCCTTAATACTACCCTTTTTCCACTCTGATGGAAGTGCAGGAAGGAGTTCAATAAATCCACAATTACTTTGCATAAGCATTTCATTTACACCTGATGTGAAACCGAAGTTACCATCAATCTGGAATGGTGGATGGTAATCAAAGAAATTAGGATATATACCATTTTTGAATAAGTCACCAATGATTTTAAGTACTCGGTCACCATCACCTGTTCGAGCCCATGTATTGATTTTTTGTCCCATTGACCAGCCTGTGCTTTTATCTGTACGATAATTCATTGAAACAATTGCTGCATCAACAAGGTCAGGGTTTTGGAACTTATTCATTACATTACAAGGGAAGAAACCTAAAAGGTGTGACATATGGCGGTGATGTGCCTCACCGATTTCACCAAGTTTTGTTTCGTGATACCACTCTTTAACCTGACCATCTTCGCCTATTTCATAAACCTTGAGTTTACTTTGAATATCTTGCCATTTTGAGATTAAATCAGCATCAACACCTAATGCCATTGCACTCTTTGAAGCATCATCATAAAGTTGCCAGAGAAGTGCTTGCTCATAAGTGTTACCCATTGTACGAGGTCCATGCTCAGGAGAATAACAAGGGTAAGTTACAAGTCTGCCATTATGTTTAACAAGAAGTTTCGAGAAATATTCAGCACATTCTTTAAGCATTGGGTAAATGTCTTCTCTTAATGTATCTTTATCAAGAGTATATTCATAATATTCATAGCAGTTATGTAAAATCCATGGCATTGCTGCTGGTGACCAACCCCAGTCAAACTGCCAACCTGGGCAAGTCCAACCAAATGGTGTGCATTGTGTATGGAATAAAAATCCGTTTTGCTCGCCTTCTTCACTCTTTATACCAGTATAGTATTCAGCAGTAATACGCCCTGGCACAACCATTGATTTAATATATCCTATAAGTGGTTTTGAGCATTCCGCAAGATTGCCGTTAAAAATTGGCCAATAGTTCATTTGAAGGTTAACATTTGTGTGGAAGTCACTGCTCCATTTAGGACTATTTGACACATTCCATATACCCTGAAGATTTGATGGTAAAATATCAGTTTCACGGGTTGAAGAAATTGCCATATAACGACCATATTGATAAAGAAGTTGCTCTGCACTTCGTTTGTCAAAACTCTCATATTTATGAATGAGTTTATCAGCCGGACCTGCAACATTACCATCAAGGTCAATAGACACTCTGTTATAAAGTGATGAGAAATCGTCAATATGAGCCTTATAAAGCTCATTAAAGCCTTTTTCAGTTGCTTTCATTACTGTTTCATTAACTCTATTGAAAAGCGTTTCTGCGCTCTCACCTGTCCTGTAAATTGGGTAGCAATCCATATAATCGGTATCTGCTGAAAAAATCACAAGGATTTCAGTTGCATTTTCTACTTTGATACCATCAAAACTATTAGTTGTAGTACCATCTGTTATCACATTTGCAACAAGACAGAATTGTAAATCATTATCTGAAAGTTTACCTTTATGAATAATCTGATTATCTTTATACTCTGCATTTCCGTGAGCAGATGAAAGTGAAATTACAGTTTTGAGTGGTGCACCTTCTCTTGTAATTTTAACTACTCCACACTTGTCAGGATATGACACAAAAGCGACACGCTTATCGTTAACTTTTTTTCCGAAACCAGGACTTGCATCATAAGAAACTGTACAAGTTGCATTTCTCATATCAAGTTCACGAGTATAGTTTTTTTCACTGTGAAGTTTTAAGAAGTCAAACTCTAACTCACCCCAACATTGATATGCGCCATAGCCGTCACTGATACCTACAAGTTTTTCGCAAAGGTTGTGGGCAGTTTTGTTGTCACCATTACAAAATGCTTCATAAATTTCTTTATGATAATCGCGAGGGAGTTTGCCATCTTTATCAGGAGTTGTAATATTACCGCCACAGTAATCAGGGCGTTTTGGTGATGGTCCACCTACCCAAAGAGTTTTATGGTTAAGAACGATTTTATCTTTCTTAACTTCACCCATTATGCCCATACCGATACTACCATTACCAAGTGGTAACGAAGTTTGCTCCCAAAGGTTTTCAAAGCCTCTGAAATATGCTCTTTTAAGTTTTAATTTTGATGGTGGGGCATTATAATAAAGTTCATTGATTTGCATAATTATTCTCCGAAATGTAAAATCATATCATAATGTGGAATGTTTTCTTCCATATATTCAGGAGTGCCTAGAAGTGAAAATCCACATTTATCATAAAATCCAACAGCGTGAGTCTGTGCGCCAACTCTTACTGTTTTTGCACCGTCTTCTTTTGCTTTTCGTAAAAGTTCAAGAACAATTTTCTCACCAAGACCTAATCCGCGTTTATCTTTTTTAACTGCAATTCTGCCGATTTTAACGGTATTTTCACCATATGGTATAAATCTACCAGTAGCAACTGCTTCGTCCTCTGAAAAGATTACAAGATGTGGCACTTCTAAATCGAATGAGTCGAACTCATTTTCTTCGGGTACGCCTTGTTCTTTTACAAAAATTTCAATTCGCAAGTTACGAAAGGAATCGTCAATGACTCCCTTGTCAAACCATTTATATTCTAACATATTTATTCTCCCTTAAATGCAAAACGGAATGCTATTGGTTTATCAGACTTAACTACATATTTAGGAAGTGTGTCAGGACCGCAAGTGTTTGTACCAGTACCGCGCATAAAACCATCGATTGAAAGGAATGTTGTATCTGCATACTCTAATTCTTCTTGATGTTTTGCTTTATCAAGCGCTTTTTGAGTATAGTTATGAGCTGAGAAACTGAATTTTGGCTCACCATACACTGTAAATGTATTACCACTTGAATTTCTGAATTTTAACCATTTTACGCCACCACAGTTGCCATTATCTTGTGGCATAACATAAGGCTCATGCATAGCTTCAACACTTGTTCTCCAGATGCCAATATATGCATGGTCTTTAAGGTCGCAGATATTTTCAAACTTTTCATGTGAAGCTCTACCATAAAATTCAACATCGTTAAATTCTTTTGGAAGTTCAACTGTTACACCAAAGCGCTGAAGTTCATCACAACCAAACATAGCTTTGTTCAACTGACATTCAACATTAACAAGACCATCAGCATAAACTGTGTAAACAAGATTTACACGGAAATGAGTTTTAAATCCATTTTTAACTACATAAGATACACCAATTTTTGCATATACTATTTGATTTGCATAATCAAATGATTTGCATACAGTTGTAGCGTTGTGGAGTTTGATTTTCTCCCATCCACCCTTTTGACCATAAGAATCATTGTCGAGTGATGCTCTTACAAGATTTGGAACAAAGCCTTTTTTGTTGTCAGCAGGGTTAATATTAAGATATTCATAACCATTCTTGATATAGTGGAGCATTTCACCTGTTTTTGTATTAAATACTACCTTACCATTTTCGAAACCAACAGTAAGAATATCGTCTTTAACACTTGTTGAAATGTGACCTGCACCAACTGAATATGGTGTAAATCTTGCTTTATCATTTAATGTAGTCTGCTCTATTGCAAGTTGCTCTTCACCATCAAGATAAATTATGTTGATATGACAGTCTTCTGTTAAATCAAATTTATCATAATCAATTTCATAAGTTTTTGTCTGCATTGGGTCAATATCAAGTGTAAGTTTACCCGTTTTCTTTGGGCAACCATTAATATATTGCATCCATAATACAGTAAGATATTTTGTATTTTTGAAACGATTTGTGTTTGTGAATTCAAACACTTTACCGCTTATGTGTTTACTTCTTACAGGGCGGTAAACTGCCTTGATTACATATGCACCTGTATGTGGAGTTTTGTCAGGGTAAAGCATACCATCAACACAGAAGTTACTATCGTGTTTTTCTTCACCATGGTCGCCACCATAAGTGTATTGGAATTTATATTTATCACTACCGTCGTGATAAACTGCATGGTCTGCCCATTCCCAAACACAACCACCCATAAGGTTGTCATGTGCATAAATGCTTTCCCAATACTCTTCAACGCCACCAGGACCTACACCCATAGCATGAACATATTCACACATAAAATATGGTTTTTCGTGATAGCGTTTGTCTTTTGCAGTTTGTGCACCATATTTTGCTACATTTTCATGCTCAGGATACATTTCTGAAATAACATCATAAGCGAAACGCTTTGTATGAATAACACTTTCATAATGCACAGGAATTTTTGAACCGATATTTTTAATGTAATCATAACAGGCATCTTGACAATTATATCCCCATGCCTCGTTACCCAAAGACCACATTGTAATGCTTGGGTGATTTCTGTCACGGCAAACCATACGGCTTACTCTGTCAACATATCTGCCTTCCCATTTCAAGTCATGGCTTATAATACAGTTATCATATGGTGTTTTGATATCACCTGCACCATGAGTTTCAATGTCTGCTTCGTCAATAATATAGAAGCCCATAAGGTCTGCAAGAGTCAAAAGTGTTGGGTCAGGTGGATAGTGAGAAGTACGAATAGAGTTAATGTTAAACTTCTTCATAAGTTCAAGCTCTGACTTAATTTCTTCACCTGTTAACACATAACCATTATGCATATTTGTATCATGATGGTTTACGCCTTTGAACTTAATTGGCATACCATTGAAATAGAATACATTACCTTTGATTTCAATAGTTTTAAAACCTGTAACATTCTTTACATAAGTCTTTTTGCCGTTACCATCAACGAATGTAATTAAAAGCTCATATGTATAAGGCTCTTCTGCGTTCCATTCAATTACATCAAGATTTGAAAAAGTGATTTTTGATTTCGCCCTTGCATCGGCAGTTTCTTTTGCAAGAGATTTTTTGCCGTCAAAAAGCTCCGCAGAAATAGATGCACCATTAAGGTCACCATTCATATCAAAAGTTACTGTTAAATCATATTTGTCGCCATTTTTTACTGTATCAACATAAAAGTCATAAAGATATGTGTTTTCATATTCATAAAGCAAAACATCACGGAAAATACCATTTTCACGGAACATATCCTGACACTCAAGGTATGTACCTGTTGACCATTTTGAAACTGCTGCAACAATTTCATTTTCGCCTTTTACGAGATATTTTGTAATATCAAATTCGGCTGAATTGTGAGCTCCTTCACTGTAACCTACAAATGTACCATTTACATATAAATCAAGTGAAGAAATTACACCCATAAATGTAATGATATATGTTTTATCAAGGTCTTTTATATCAATGAATTTTCTATAAATACCCATTGGCACATCTTGTGGCATTTCTGGGTAAAGTTTTGGGTCAAACTCATAACGAGTGTTAAGATAGCAAGGCTCACGGTATCCTGTTCTTTGCCAAGTTGATGGAACAGTTACCTTATCAAACTGAACTCTTTCTGTATAGAATTCTTTTGGAATAAGCATATCTTTTTCATAATATTTAAAATCCCATTCACCATTAAGCACACGAACCATAGTACTATTATAACGCTCAGTAAGTACTGTTTGCTCTGAAAGTGCTTTTTTTGTTGCGTAAGGAATAAAGTATGCACGTGGTGGTAATTTACCAATTTCAGCAGTATCAAAATTTCTGAAATTTGTTGTATTAATTATGTATTTCATAAAAAGACCTCCGTCCTTGCAATAAATTGCAGTTTTATTCGCCTATCGGCGAGTGTTATTGCTTCGCAGTTTTATTATGCTGTGCATAGTGATATTCGCTTTGCGAGTTTCTTGCAAATAAAATACAACTGAAACCGTCAGGTTTCAATATCACTTCCCGAATGGGAAATATCACTTTAAACAATGATTATATATTAAAATTAAGTTTACCATATTATAGGGAGTTTTACAATAAAAATAAAGAAAAGATTTTCCCTCAATACTATATTATTTTTCTTTCTTATTACTATATTATTTTTAGATACGGAAATAGGGAGTGGTCGGTTTGGAAATAGGGAGTGGTCGATACGGAAATAAGGAGTGGTCGATACGGATTTAGGGAGTGGTGCATGGCTTGTGTTGCCAATTGGAGTTTGTCTAACAGAATGCAAAGCACAAAATTTTGGAACTGCGTTGCGATTATAATCCACTCCCTTCGTGAGTGAGGGAAAATAAAAGCCCCCTACAAACTCCAATTTATTTAATATTTATTTGTGCAATAGCACGAATTTTATTGCCTACTTTTTACTAATCATACAAAAAACAGGTGTATTTAGTTATTTTTTAACAAAATTTTCTTTTCTTCTTGATTTTTCTGCCAATTAGTTGTATAATTGTGTTATATATTGAGGTAATTATGCGCATTTTTCACCTAGTTTTGGAGGGTTATTGTTTTGAGCGGAGATTTACATTGTCACACAAGATTATCTGATGGTACATTAGGTATTGAAGACCTTATTAATTTTGCAAAGAAAAAAGGACTTGAAACCATTGCAATTACAGACCACGACTGTCTTGCAGGTACTGTTCGAGGAAAAGTTATTGGTGCACGTCACGGTATTCAGGTTATTCCAGGTGTTGAACTTTCAGCAACTGACGAGAAAAATGAAAAAAATGTTCATATTCTTTGTTATTTGCCTGATTCACCTGATATGCTTGAAGGGCTTTGCAAAAGAAATTCTCTTGCTCGCAAAAAAGCAAGTCATTTTATGATGCTTCAGACTGCAAAGCGTTTTCCTATCACTACAGATTTTATAATGAAATGTGCAACAGGCTCTACAAATCTTTATAAGAAACATATTATGCAAGCTCTTATTGAATGCGGTTATGCAGATTCATTTAATGGTGACCTTTACAAAGAATTGTTTACTAAAGAGAGTGAAAACAATATTCTTGTTGTTCCAAAATATGAAAGTGTTAAAGATGTTGTTGATGCTATTCACACTGCTGGTGGCATTGCTATTCTTGCCCACCCTGTTAAGAGTGGTTGTGTAGATATTCTTAATGACTACATTGAATATGGCATTGATGGTATTGAAGTGATTCACCCAAGTGCTACTGAAGAAGAACAGGCAGAGCTTAAAAAGTTTGCAGCAAAAAACAAACTTTTAATGACTGGTGGTAGTGACTTCCATGGTCTTTATAATGAATATAAAGTTTCATTGGGAGATTATTGCACACCTGACGATTGTCTTCACTCACTTCTTACATACAAATCAAAACAAAAAAGATTACAAAAAAAGTTAGCACAACAGAGTGCTGAATAAAATTTAGCATATAATAAGTAAAAAGGAGGTTTTCTTGATGCTTTTTGATGATAGCGATATTAAAATCTTTAGCGATAACGGTGAACAAGTTGAATCTAATGACGAAGTTTCTGTTATTGCAGAAATGCAAAAGCACAGAACAAATGGTAATATATTAAGAGCAAAGCAATTGGGTAAACACCTTGCTGAAATCTTTATTGATGAGCCTCAACTCCTTTCTGACCTTGAATCAGAGGTTGGTGAAATCAAGCGCGATAATGATGATGATATGTATCAGATGAAAGTTTTGCTTATTTTCACTGCTGAATACTGTATAAATCGTCTTTTACCTGCAACTGTCTTATCAAACACAGCAATAAATGCTATGTATGATACAATCAGCAAAAAAGCTGCCGAGTTTTATGACAGACTTGATGATGCTGCTGAATACAGTTTCTATTATCTTGCAGTTAGAAAGGCTATTGATATTTCAAAAAATATTGGCATTTCATTTGCAATGCTTTGTGGCGAAAAAGAAGATGCTTACTACACCAATTTAGGTCAACGCCTTTTTGAGGTTGCTGAACACGAAATCGAAAAGATTATTGATGGTTTCGGATTTGAGAAATAAGTTTATAAAAAATTATACCCACACTCCGTTATGGAATGTGGGTATTTTTTATTCTCTATTTCATTTTATGTGAAATTCCAACTTTGCCAGATGCAGAAAGACTGAAACAAATAATCCCTAAAATTAAAGCATAGTCAGAAACAATATCAATTTGACCAAAAAATAATACAACCACCTGCAAAATCAAACCCAAAACAAGTTTAATTTCGCCAAATCTGTGATATGTACTCTTTGGCTTATTTCTCCAAAATAAGCCTCTATCAAACAAAGTAAAAAAGCATACACCTGTAACTATGAGTTCCACAACTAATTCAAATGTAATCTCTGAGCAATACACTCCCAAAGACATTATATAAAGCATTATAGAAGATGTATATAGTTCTTTATTGTGCTTGACTATAAAATCATTCATAATTTATATCTCCTCTTACTTCCTTACCACTACAATATCATTTATAAATAGATTTTAAGAGGGAAATTTCACGAGCATAGCCATCTAACTCATTTGGAGTTTCAAGGAAGAATGGTAAGTCGCGAAGTGCTGGGTGATTTATAATTCTTTCAAACGCTTCTTTTCCTATTGAGCCATCACCTATTTTTTCGTGTCTGTCTTTATGACTAGCAAAAGGATTTTTGCTATCGTTAATATGGATTGCTTTAAGTCTGTCAAGGCCTACAATCTTATCAAACTGTGTAAGCACTCCGTCAAGGTCATTTACAATATCATAACCACCATCATAAACATGGCAAGTATCAAGACACACGCCCATTTTATCTTCAAGTTCTACTCTATCAATAATTTCGCGTAATTCTTCAAACTTACCGCCGACTTCACTGCCCTTACCCGCCATTGTTTCAAGAAGGACTGTTGTAGTTTGTTCTTTCCATAATATAGAATTGAGAAGTTTGGAAATAAGGTCAATGCCTATTTCTGTACCTTGACCAACATGGCTACCCGGATGGAAGTTGTACATATTATTTGGCACAAACTCCATGCGCTTTAAGTCATCGAGCATTGTATTATATGCAAATTCGCGCACATAAGTTTTTTCGGCACAAGGATTAAGAGTATATGGTGCATGAGCAAGAATTTTTGCAAAGCCCTTTTCTTTCATTAAATCGTTAAGTTTTTGTGCATCGGCTGGGTCAATTTCTTTTGCACTGCCCCCTCTTGGGTTTCTTGTGAAAAACTGAAATGTATTAGCATCTATTGACAATGCCTCAACACCCATATTATAGAAACCTTTTGATGATGACAAATGACATCCTATATTTAACATAATATACCTCTGTTATTCTGATGTTTCGTTGTCTTCTTTCTTATGTTTTGCCTTGTAATAACCTGAAGTTACAAGGTATGTAACTACTGACGCAATAGCACCAACAATAACTGCTACCATAATCATAACTGAATAGTGATAAAGCTTTGTTACCTTATTATTTTCGTCATTGATTTCTGCCCATACTATTGAGAAGAAATTATCTTTTGTTGCAGGCTCTGTTACCGGCTCGGTTGTTGTAGGCAAAGTTGTTGATTCTGTTGTGGATTCGGTTGTACTTTCAGTTGTTGACTCTGTTGTGCTTTCATCTGTTGATGATTCTTCGGTTGAGCTTTCAGTAGCCTTTTCAATAACTGTAATTTTATAAGTAACAGTCCAACCATTTTGCTTTGCAGTAATTGTTGTTGTGCCAAGATTTATACCTGTTACAACACCTTTTGAAGATACTGTTGCAATATTTGTATCGGCAGATGTCCATGTAGTTGAGAAACTATCAGTTGCGTCGCTTGGCACTTTAACAACTTTAAGGCTTAATGTTGAGCCTTGTGCAATTGTTTTTGAAGCATTACCCGAAAGTGCAATACCTGTTTGTGCAACGTTAACAGTTACTTTACAAGTTGCAGTTTTGCTACCTGCTTTTGCGGTAATTGTTGCAGTACCACCACCAACTGCAGTAATTGTACCATTACTTGAAACCTTTGCTACTTTTGAATTTGATGTTGAGTAAGTAACTGCTTTATTTGTTGCATCACTTGGAGTAACTGTTGCAGTAAGGTTTGATGTTTCGCCTTTTTTAAGTGTAACACTTGTTTTGTTAAGCGAAATGCCTGTAACTGCTTTAGTGATTGTGATTTTACCATTAGATGCCACAGGGGATAAGCGTACAGGAGGAGTACCAACGCCACAATGGTCACCTGCAGATGCTGATGGCGAAATTGTAAGACTTGCAGTACCTGAATCTGCTAAAATTTTGAATTTAAGTGTTGCGAATGTACCGCTCTTTTTCGCACTGTCATCACCCATTGTCATACCGGTACATTTAACGCTTGAATTGCTAACTGATTTAACTGTGCAAGTTGCAAACATACTACCGCTGGTGCCACTTACATATTGAAGTTTTGAACTATCAAAATTCACATTAAGAATTGCTGATGTTACGCCAATAGTACTTGACACTTTAACTGTTACTGTAACTGTATCGCCTTTTTGCCCGCTTGCACTTGAAACTGAGTAGTTTACATTTGCAGCACTTGCAGAAATTACAAACATCGAAACAAGTATTATAAAGGCAGTTAAAATTGCCATAATTTTAGATGCTTTTCTCATATCAATCACCCGGATAAATAGTATATAAATATAATTCAATAATTAGTATTAAAAGACAATTGAAGTGTAGTGGAAATAATAG
>JAZLBG010000086.1:0-1352 GCA_045613585.1 Candidatus Fimenecus sp.
TCGAAAAATCTACAACTTCATCAAATGATGATAATTTTTCCAGACTGAACTGATGTGAAACGATAAGAATTGTTTTGTTTTCAATAGATAATAACAAGTCTTCTATTCTTTCAGCTGTTGTAGTGTCTAAATTTGCTAAAGGCTCATCTAGTATTAGCATGTCTGTATCTCTAAGAAGAGCACGTGCAAGACTAATGCGTTTCTTCTCACCACCAGAGAAATTGGCACCACCTTCTTCAACTACAGAATCTAAAGAATTCTTATTTGCTAATTTTTCCAACCCAACATTTGATAGCATCTGCAAAAGTTTTTCATCTTCAATATCACAATACATAGTCAAATTATTTCTTAATGTATCATGAAACAAATTTGCCTCCTGCCGAACTACTGTTATACAATCATAAGTACTACTAAACTCAGTAATAACATTTCCATCAACAGAAATTATACCTTTATTGGCATCAAAATATCTGAGCAACAAATTAACTGTTGTGGTTTTTCCACATCCGCTTGGACCTTGAATCAAATAGCGATTTCCTTTTTTAATCGTAAAACTAAAATTCGATAGAATTGGGGTTTGCTCATTATAACCAAAAGATACATCATCAAAATGGATATTTGATTGAAAGCCTTGCAACTCTTTTGCATATTGTACAATTTTTGTTTCTGCTAAAAACTTTTCCATTCCATTGCATACAGGCTTTATTGCAATTAACTGGCGAATAATTCCTGCCAAAGAAATTAGTGGATAAGAAAGCTGGTCTATCATACCAATAGCAACAAAAAAGTCGCCCGCTGAAAAATCTCCTTTCCACACAAGCCATGCAGAGCAAGCCAACACAACAAAATAAGATAAATACGAAATCAATGTAGAGATTAGTTGTGAAACCGCTCCAAGTTGTGTTTCCTTAAGCGATTTATCCATTGCATTATCATTTACCACTTGGAAACGAGCTAAAATTTTTTCTTCAACAGAATAATTCTTAATAATCTCAAACCCTGAAAGCCAATCATTCACCTTTGAAAGAGTTTCTTCTATCGCTTGAATTGATTCCGTCTGTGCTTTTTGTAACGGCTTTTCAATAAGTTTAGGAACATAAAGTGGTGTAGTTAACAAAACAATTGTAATGATTGCAATACGAGGGTCAAGTAAAAATAACGCTACACTTACCAAAACAATTTTGGAAAGTATATCCCAAAACATTGGGAGCATATTAAAACGACGCTCTCTGATTGTGTCTGCTTCATTCGTATATTTTGCTATATATTCACCCTGAGAACATTCTTTGTATGAAACAAAACTACGCTGTATAATACAATCAAAAATATCTTGTTTCAAATAACGGGTACAT
>JAZLBG010000087.1:0-7638 GCA_045613585.1 Candidatus Fimenecus sp.
TATCTCTCCCTCCGTCAACGCTAACGCGTTGCCACCTAATTCTCACCTGCCGGTTCGGTCGGTGCTTCTGCTTTGCAGAGGTGTCCACCGGACACCCGCACCTCGTCAGAGGGAGGCAAAATAACACCATTCAATTAGCCCTACAAACTCAAACTTATAAAAAAAATGGTGGAGAATTTTCTCCACCATATAATAATTATTTAACGCTATTAACTGTTACAATATCGCCTTTTGCATCTTTATTTACAACAAAAGTAATTGTGTCACCGGTATTGAGTATAACAATCTTTTCTGCATTTTTAACCGCAACTTTGTAATATGTTGCATTATCAACTAACTTAATATAGAAATAAGTTTCGCCACCTGTAATAATGCTTCTGATTTCTTCAACTTTACCCGTTACATCAACTGTTTCAACTTTTGGTGTATCGTCTTTATCTTCTTCACCCATTGAGTCAACATCTACATTCACATTAACACCATTATCTTCGAGTGCCTGTGCATAACTTTCTGTACACTCTGTAAGATTTGTACCAACGCCAACAATAGTTGACTGTTCAACGTTAACCATTGCATACATTTTTACAAGTTGGCTTGAGTCTTTAAGTGCCATAAAGTAAGTTGGTTGACCACTTACGTTAAGAAGAATTGGGAATGTTGCCTGATAACCATACTGCTGAACTTTACCTTGTGCAGATGTTCTTGCAGTTTCTTCAAGAGCGCCTGCTTGTTGATAATAAACAGCTTCTTTTGTTCTTTGGTTGATAAGAATAAATCCAATAATTGATTGGTCAGAACTGATTGATGTAACGCCTGTATACATATAAACGTCATCGTTAAGTGCTAAATAGTTATAACCTGAAGATGTAATTTTAACATTTTCCTGACCTATAATTGAGTTCCAGAAACCGTTATTATATTGACCATAGTAATTATATTGCTGATTAACAATGTTTGCAGAATAAACCTGGTCGAGCCACTGAAATTCTTTATCTGTAACAAATTTATCAGTAGGAAGTTTTGTGTTTTTATCAAGGCTTGTTGAAATAAGTGTTGTGTCACCATTAATTGAATCAACAATAACTGCACCAATTACATCAGTACCACCAAAAAGACCAATTGTTTTATCAAGAACCGGAACAATCCAGAATGGTCTGCCTGTTTCGTCAATTTCAAAAGATGCTTCACCAAACATAAGTGATGGGTATTTAAAACGAATGTGACGAATAAGGTACTCGTTAAAATGTTCAGCTGGAGAATATTTCATTCCTTCTTCAAGACGAACTTCTTTAGCTTCTTCAGTTGTCATATCAACTATAATATATGCAGGAATACCCTCTTTTGTGTTTTTAAGCCACTTGAAAATATCGCCATAATCAAGAGATTGAACACGAACTGGAGTGCCCTTATAGTTAATTTGTGTTGAATAATATTCGTTAACTACAAACTGTGAAACATAGTCAGAAAGCTTACCAAGTGCACGTGTTGCAAGAATTTTTGATGAATCTTTATCAAGACGTGGCACTGATGAAAAGTCAATTTCTGCAACTTCTTCTGCAAAGTTACCCTCTTTAACATCTATAAGCTCTGCATAATCTTTTGCTCTGAAAAATGATGCACCTGTAAGATAACCTATACCAACAATTACAACAAGCACAAGAATAAGAGCAATTGGAATTTTAACATTATTTTTTGCATACTCCATATATTCAGGACGGAAATATGCCTTTGAAATTAAACCATAAATACCAATATAAGAAAAAATAACTATACCGATATAAATGTAAAGTTCAATCGCTTTAAAATTAAGTGCAGGAAGCATAACATAAAAAGCAACTACAGCAACTACAAGAGAAAGCAAAATACTTATAATTACTCTTTTAAGATTACTGCCTTTTGGAGTTTCAGGAACAACTGATTTGCTACTGAAATCAACATTAATTGGGTCCATAGATTTTACCTCTTTTCCATAATATGTTAATAGTATAACATAAAACTACTATAAAATACAATATATAAATGAAAGCGGGACGATATTAACATCGTCCCCTACAAAATCACATTATATTGCTTTCTTACAATATTCATTTACTGCACAATTTTCGCAATTTGCTTTACGAGCTGTACAAACTGCTCTGCCGTGAAGCACTGCACGATGACAGAAATCGTTACTTTCGTCAGGTGGCAAGATTTTCTTTAATTCCATTTCAACTTTTTTAGGGTCTTTTGTATCTACTAGTCCCATTCTATTTGTAAGTCTAATTAAGTGAGTATCTGCCACAACTGCAGGTTTTTTGTAAACATCACCCACAATTAAATTTGCAGTTTTTCTGCCCACACCTGAAAGTGTTGTTAAGTCTTCAATATTATCAGGCACTACTCTGTTAAATCTATCCCTTACTCCCCTTGCCATTTCAATAATATCGCGAGCTTTCCCGTGATAGAATCCACAAGAGTGAATAATATCTTCAATATCTTTAACATCTGCATTCACATAATCGTCAAGTGTTCTGTATTTATTAAAAAGTGCGGGGGTTACTAAATTCACCCTCGCATCTGTACACTGTGCCGAAAGACGTGTTGCAACAAGAAGTTCAAAGGGATTGCCTGCCACCAATGAGCAAATTGCATCAGGATATTCCTTTTTTAGCCCCTCAATAAGAAGTTTTGCACGTTCTTTTTTAGTCATAAATTACTCCGGATAATTCATATTATTAGGAAGTCCTAATAAAAAGTCTGCTGAAACATTAAAATACTTACAAAGAGCAACAATATCTTTAAGGCTTGGTTCAGTTGTACCTGTTTCTAAAAACGAAACCTTACGCTGAGTAATGCCAAGAGCATTTGCTAAATCCTTTTGTGTAATTGTTGGTATTTTTGCACATCTTAAATATTTTAATCTATCATGAAATTGCATTTCTACACCCTCAAATAACCGCATTGATACGCAGTCAAAAATAATCGCCCTGAAAGGCGTGCAAATATAATACCATAACGTTCACAAAAATAAAAGATGTAGTTTGAAAATAACTATACAAAAATTTATGAAGATTTTTGTTAAGTTTTACGAACTTTTTCAACATTTCAACAAAGTTATGAACAGTCTATCATATTTACCTTGTTTTTGGCAGATGTTAGGTATATAATAATTATAATTTATATAAGGGGTAATTCATATGCAAAAAGAAATTAATGTAAGAGAATTAAAAGATAATTTTGTAAAAATGATTAGTAATGACTGGGCTTTACTTACAGCAGGCAAGAGTAATGATTTCAACACAATGACTGTAAGTTGGGGTGGAATTGGTGAACTCTGGAATAAAGATGTTTGTTTTGTTTTTGTTCGCCCACAACGTTACACTTATGAATTTATGGAAAAGAACGACTATTTTTCACTTTCATTCTTTGGTGGAGAATATAAGAAAGAATTAGGAATTTGTGGTAGCAAATCTGGTCGCGATATTGATAAAATTGCAGAGACAGGATTTTCTCCAATTAATTTAGGCGATGCAGTTGGCTTTAGTCAGGCAAAAGTAAATATCGTACTTAAAAAACTTGCTTACCAAGATATGAAACCTGACGGATTTATAGATGAAACAATTATAAACAACTATGCTAATAACGATTTTCACAGAATTTATGTTGGTGAGATTGTGAAAGTAATTCAAAATTCAGAATGCTGAATATAAAAAAATATAGGTGGAGAATTTCTCCACCTTTTTCTTTTGCACATTTTAGTTTATCGAGTTGTTTAATATCCCCATCTATCCATTTAAAGTGATTGGTTATTGTGGACAGAGTAGAGATTATTTTTTGTTGTTTTTATCGCGTTCACGGACAACAAATCTTGTTGGTGTGCCTTCAAGACCGAAAACTTCGCGAATCTGGTTATCGATATATCTCTGATAACTATAATGGAACAAATCTTTATTATTCACGAAGCAAACGAATGTTGGTGGACGTGTTGAGGCCTGAGTCATATAGTAGATTTTAAGGCGTTTGCCCTTATCTGATGGTGGCTGAACACGAGCAGTTGCATCTGCAAGGACGTCGTTAAGCTTACCTGTTGAAATTCTCATAGCATTCTGTGTATCAACAAACTTAATAAGCTCAAAAAGTCTGTCAAGTCGTTGACCTGTTTTAGCACTAATAAATATAATTGGTGCATAGCTCATAAATGAGAAATCAACCATAAGCTTTTTACGATATTTATCCATTGTCTGACCGTCTTTTTCAACTAAGTCCCATTTATTAACCGCAATAATACAAGCCTTACCCAATTCGTGAGCAATACCTGCAACCTTTGAGTCTTGTTCTGTAAAGCCTTCAGCTGCATCAATCATAATAACGCACACATCTGCTCTTTCAACTGCCATACGAGCACGGATTACTGAATACTTTTCAATTTGGTCTTCAACCTTACTTTTACGACGAAGACCTGCAGTATCAATAAACATAAATGAACCATGAGCATTATTGATATAAGTATCGGTTGCATCACGAGTTGTACCTGCAATATTTGAAACGATAACTCTTTCTTCTCCCGCAATTTTATTGATAAGTGAAGATTTACCCGCGTTTGGTTTACCTATGACTGCAACTTTAACAGTATCATTCTCTTCTTCTATTTCAGTTTCATCTGGCAAATATTCAAGGACTTTATCAAGCAAGTCACCTGTACCATGACCATGAGCAGCAGAAACTTGAATAGGGTCACCAAGCCCTAAATTATAGAACTCATAGAACTCTGCAGGAGGCTCACCTAATGAATCAGCCTTATTTACGCAAAGAATAATTGGTTTATTGCTCTTGATAAGCATTGTTGCAACTTCTTCATCAGTAGCCACAACACCTGTACGCACATCTGTTACAAAAATAATAACATCAGCACTATCAATAGCAAGCTGAGCCTGACGACGCATCTGTGAAAGAATAATATCGTCTGAATATGGCTCTATACCACCTGTATCAATCAAAAGCATTTCATGACCTAACCACTCACAATCACCATAAATTCTATCACGAGTAACGCCAGGTGTATCGTCAACAATTGAAAGACGTTTACCAATAAGCTTATTAAAAAGTGTGCTTTTACCTACATTTGGACGACCAACAATCGCCACTACGGGTTTCGCCATTATTTCACCCCCAGAATATCTGTTAAAATCTGACTTCCGCCACCGCTTGTCAGAATAATTTTCGTACTTAATTTTTCTTCTAACTCCTCAACTGTCATATCGTCAAGAAATTTGTTTTTATTTTCGGTATGGTTTGTGTAATCACTAATCATACTACTTGGCAAAATTAAATAATCACCTAAATCACAATCTTTTAATTGCTCATAAAGGTCAACACCTGTTATAAGACCTGAAACTGTTATTGTTTCACCAAAAAAGTTGTTGATTATTTTTTGAACATTGATTTCTACGCTATACTTTTCTTCTGCTTTTTTGCAAAGTTTTGCAAGATATGGGTAAAAATCAGCACCAGTTGCCAATGTTACTTTTTTATTGACTGGTTTTTTATTACAATTTTCAAGTTCATAAAGAAAATCGTTATAAAATGAACGGACTAAACCTACACCGTTATCAAGTTGCGGATAGTCATCATAATAATCTTCACTTGGCAAATCACGTTCTGCCTTAATGAAAAACTCGTCGGCAGGATAGCAAAGACCCGTGCCATATTTTTTACGGAAAGTTGCAGAGTACTCTTCGATAATATCAATTACTTCCCCTGCTGTTCGCTTATTATAAGGCTCAAGTTTTTCTAAACCATCGCGAAACTTTGTAAGCCCTACGGGAACTGCTGCAATACTTTGAACTGATGGATAAAGTGCCGATAATTGTTCTATGCTATATCTTAACTCATCACCATCGTTAACACCTGGACAAAGCACAAGTTGAGTATTCATTTGTATACCCGCATCAGCTAATCTTTTAATAATTTTAAGGGATTCCCCTGCATTTTTGTTCTTCATCATCTGAACACGAAGTTCAGGATTCATTGTATGGACAGAAATATTAACAGGGCTTATATGCATTGAAATAATGCGCTCAATTTCATGCTCTGTAATATTAGTGAGGGTTATATAGTTACCAAAAAGAAACGAAAGTCGACTATCGTCGTCCTTGAAATACAAACTTGGTCTCAAACCTTTTGGTAACTGGTCAATAAAGCAGAAAATACACTTATTTTTGCAGTGATGTTGCTTGTCCATAAGATATGTTTCAAACTCAAGACCACAATCTGTATTCTTTGTTTTAATGACTTTGAATTTTCCGTCACTACATTTAAAGGTCATTGTGATATTTTGCTCTGCCATATAAAAATCGAAGTCAAGAACATCCATAATCTCTTTACCATTGATTTTAAGCAATTCGTCACCAGCTGAAATGCCTTTCACATCACAGATTGAGTTCTTTTTGACACCACTTATTTTTACTGACACAAATATCACCTACCCTTAACAAGTTTTTATGCAAGACTAAAAGGCGGAGAGAAATCGTTCTTTCCGCCTTTCTTAATTTAAAATAACAAATTAAGCTTCTTCTTTAAGAGCAACAACCTGTCTGCCCTTATACTGACCGCATTCGCCACAAACTCTGTGTGGTCTCTTGTACTGGCCACAAGCTGGGCACTTTACAAGCTCAGGAGCTGTCATCTTCCATACGTTTGAACGTCTTTTATCTCTTCTTGTTTTAGAAACTCTTCTCTTAGGTACTGCCATTTTAAGAACCTCCGTTTAATATTTTGAAATTTAATTAACTAATCTTCAAGCAACGTGAGTAGCGCTGCCATTCGTGGGTCAACATCTTTTTTGCAATCACAAGGACCAAAATTGAGATTTTTACCACATTTTGAGCAAAGACCCTTCCATTCTTCATCACACAAAAATCTTAATGGTAATGAAAAAATAATATCTTCACTTATAAGTGTAGCCAAGTCAAGTGAACCATTTTCAACTACAATGTAGTCATCATTATCGTCATTTTCAAGGCTTTTTGCAAGTAAATGTTCAACATCAACTGTAAAATCTTTTTTAAAACTCTCAGCACAACGACTGCAAACCACGGTTGCTGAAAACTTCACACTTGCTGATAACGACACAATACCCGTGTTATTCTCGATTTTACCACTAACCGCAATACCCGGTGCGTCAAGTGAAATATCATCAGAAAGGGAGTATTCAGGTTCAAAAATAAAGTCGAAGTCTTTTTTTGAGCCTTCAATATTAAAAATTTGTTCAAGTTGAATATTCATAAAACATTCCTCACCACATGCGTAGAATATTATATATATTAATTTCGTTTTTGTCAACAAAAAACGTGAATATTTTTTATATATTTTTACATGAATTTGGCGGGGTCAATGCCCCGCCCCTCTTTTTATTGATTATTAGTTGATTTTTTCGCAATATTCAAACATTGACTCAGGAAGAGTTTCAATATCTGAAGAAATTGTGAATGTGAACTTTGTATCAGAAATCTTTGAAAGAGCATCAACTTTCTGAAGGAATGCTGCAAGAGCTTCACCTGTTCTGTCAGTATCTTCTGCAATTCTATATGTTGCATCAACAAAGATATCAGTAATATCGTGGTCACCTGCACAAATACCGCTTAAGAAGCCATAAAATGC
>JAZLBG010000088.1:0-1092 GCA_045613585.1 Candidatus Fimenecus sp.
CTGTATTTTGTTCAGATACTGATTTTCCGTAGCATTCGCAGATGTGAAATAATATTTTGCATAATCGGTATAATCTTGAAATCCCCCTGATGTGAAGAATTCCTTCTTTTCGTATTCGCCTATTGACGCAATCACTTTATCTTCTAGTACTGCGCAAGAAGTAATAGACAATAAGAATAGAAAGCAAACAAGAACTACCACTATTGGCTTTTTCATAAGAAAGCCTCCTTTGTCAAATTCAAGTTTATCGAATTGACTGCATTATACCATATATCATTAAAAACGGCAATGTTTTGTAAAAGTATGAGTTGTTTTTTATGTTATTAAACTGACCGACAAATTGGAATTTGTTTATTTGGTTAATTCGCATTTATAACGGACGACGGTTTCGCCATCATAGGTTTCAGAGAACTCCACAATGTTAAAACCATTCTTCTGATAAAACCAAACGGCATCATTATCTGTTTCAGCATATACAGATAACAAGCCATAATTGTTTATAACTTGATTTATCATATAAGAGCCAATACCTTTACCACGAGCAGATACATCTACAGCAATACCTATAATCTCAATTTTCTTCTGCTCTTTAAAAGAAACTACCATAATACCCACAATCTTGTCTTGTTCAAAACAAGCAAAGATTTTTACGAAAACATCATTTAAGAAAAGGTCTACTTTATTATTGAATTTTTCTTCGGTCGGCATAAACATACAGTGCTTGTAAATCTCGTATGTTTGTAAAATCTCATTTTTAAGAGTTAATTCTCTTAATTTTAAATTCATTACACACACCTACAAATTGGAATTTATTTAACTGCTTTTATGGTATAGGTCGCTCCCCAATTTTTCAGCACCAGGACAGAAGAAAAGCCTGCTTTCATAAGTGCTTCTGTTTCGTGTTTTACTGTAAGAGGAGTGTCGTAGTGGTAAAACTCATCATCGGTAATTCCTTGCGCTGCTTTCAATGCAATCAAGTTTTGTCGGTGCATATGTTCTTCTTCATCAGACAAAGAGAAGTAGTCTGTCAGTACAAAATATCCACCGTCTTTTAATGCTCTATGCAGTTTTGTATATAAAGGTACTTTTTCT
>JAZLBG010000089.1:0-18009 GCA_045613585.1 Candidatus Fimenecus sp.
CTAACTCACAGATTATGGCGGAGGTTGACGCAATATGCAAGTAAATGAATATAAACCATTAATCGTTGCATTTTGTTGCAACTGGTGTTCTTATGCGGGTGCTGACCTTGCAGGTAACAACCGCCTTAACTATCCGGCAGAAGTAAAGATTATCCGTGTACCTTGCTCATGCCGTGTGAATCCTATGTTTATTCTTCGTGCTTTCCAGCGCGGTGCTGACGGTGTAATTATCTGTGGTTGTCACCCTGGTGACTGTCACTATACATCAGGTAACTACTACACTCGTCGTAGAATGGCAGCACTTTTCTCAATGCTCGATTATCTTGGCATCGAAAAAGAGCGTACCCGTGTTGAATGGGTTTCAGCTGCTGAAGGTGCAAAATTTGCAGCTACTATGAACGATTTTGTTGAAAAGGTAGTTGCTTTAGGTGAAAACAAGAGATTGGAGGATTTACGATGCAAAAAATAACTCGTGAACAGTTGATTGAAAAAGCAGCTGCTTTGCTTTCTGACGGAACAGTATCATGTGTTCTTGGTTGGTGCAAGGGTGAGTTCGATTATGACGTAACTCCTGCTGTTTTCAATAACGAAGATGAATTAAAAGCAAATTTCGTGTTTAACGATTTCTGCGGTGTTAACTTCTCTAAATATCTTGTTGCTAAAACACAGAAATGTGAAGGCAAAATCCTTGTTTTCCTTAAACCATGTGATACATATAGCTTTAATCAGTTGTTAACTGAGCATAGATTTGACCGTGAAAAGGTTTATGCAGTTGGTATTCCTTGTGAAGGTATGGCTGATATTGCAAAGGTTAAGGAAATCTGCGGTGATGGTATCGCGTCAATCAATTTTGATGGTAAAAAAATGGCAGTTACAACTCTTTATGAGGATGCACCTGTTATGATTTCAACAAATGACGTCCTTGCAGAAAGATGCGTTAATTGTAAGAGTAAGAAACTCGTTGCTTACGACGAATTGATGGGTGACGAAGGTGAAGTTGTTGATTCAAATCGTTTTGACGAAGTTGAAAAGCTTGAAGCTATGACTCCTGACGAAAGATTTGCTTTCTGGCAGAATGAACTTTCTCGTTGCATCCGTTGTAATGCGTGTCGTGACGCTTGTCCTGCATGTACTTGTGAAAAATGTGTTTTTGACAACCCAAATTCAGGTGTTGAAAATAAATCTCCTGCAAATAGCTTTGAAGAAAAGATGTTCCACATCATCAGAGCTTTCCACGTTGCAGGTCGTTGTACTGACTGTGGTGAATGCTCAAGAGTTTGCCCACAGAATATTCCTTTACACCTTCTTAATCGTAAATTCATCAAAGATATGAATGAATTCTACGGTGAATATCAGGCAGGTGCAGAGGTTGGCTCATGTGCTCCTTTGGTTGACTATACAACTGAAGATTTAGAACCAGGTGATGTTTTTAATAGGGGGGATATCAATGCGTAAATGTTCTCTTGATAAAATGAACCTTGTTTTTGCTGAAATTGCAAAAAATGCAGCGTTGTACCTTCCTGTTGACCAGAATGATGGTAGCGCAGCTTATAAAAAATGGGAAGAGGGTACAGTTTGGAGCAACGCTCTCAACACAGTAAGAAGCCCTAAAGACTTTTTCTTCCCACAGACTGAAGATTTGATGAAGTTCACAACTTCCGGTAAAAACATTGAAATTATTGATACAAGAAGCGAATCAGAAGATTTTGTAATTTTCGGTGTTCGTGCTTGTGATGTTAAGAGCTTTGACATTCTTGACAGAGTTTTCTTAACAGAGCCAGTTGATAGCTTTTATGGTTCAAGAAGAGAACATGGTGTTATCATTTCTCTTGCTTGTACCAGACCTTCTGAAACTTGTTTCTGTAAAACTTTTGGTATTGATGCTTCTGAACCTGCAGGTGATATCTCAGCATGGAAAACAGAAACAGAAATTTTCTTCAAGGCTAATACAGAAAAGGGTGAAGAACTCTTAAATAAGCTTTCAGCATTAACAGAGGACAGTGATGATGCTCAGGTTAATGAACAGAAAGCAAAAATCAATGCAATTATGAACAAGCTTCCGCTTAAAGACCTTACAACAGATGCTTTTGGTGGTGGAAAAACAAACGAATTCTTTAATTCACCATTATGGGATGAACTTTCACAGTCTTGCTTGGGTTGTGGTACTTGCACATTCGTTTGTCCAACTTGTCAGTGCTATGACATTAAAGATTTCAATACTGGTAATGGTGTTATCCGTTTCAGATGTTGGGACTCTTGTATGTACTCTGATTTCACAAAAATGGCTCACGGTAACAACCGTAATAGCCAGAAAGAGCGTTTCCGTCAGAGATTTATGCACAAGCTTGTGTACTTCCCTGAAAACAACAACGGTGAATTTAGTTGTGTAGGTTGCGGACGTTGCCTTGCAAAATGCCCAATCTCAATGAATATCGTAAAAGTAATGAAAAAGTTAGGAGGAGCAGTAAATGAATAATCGTGTAGAAACATTGATTCCAAAGCTTGGTGTTATTACTGATGTTCGTATTGACACTCCTGACATCAAGACTTTCAGAGTTGTAACACCTGATGGCAAGAAGGCATTTGACCACAGACCTGGTCAGTGTGCGATGCTTTCAATTCCTGGTGTTGGTGAGGCTATGTTCTCTATTACATCCTCTCCTACAAACGAAGAATTCATGGAATTCTCAATCAAAAAATGTGGCTGTGTAACTGATTGGTTACATCAAGCAGAGGTTGGTCAGCAGATTACAATCAGAGGACCTTATGGTAATCCATTCCCGGTTGATGATGTATTTGCAGGAAAAGACCTTCTCTTTATTGCTGGTGGTGTTGGTTTAGCACCTCTTCGTTCAGTAATCAACTATTGCCGTCATTATCGTGACCGTTATGGCAAGATTGATATTGTTTACGGTTCAAGAAGTAAGGACGATTTGCTTGACTATCAGGAAATCATCAATGAATGGTCAACAGATGCAGGTGTTAATGTTCACCTCACAATTGACAACCCTCAGGAGGGTTGGGATGGCCACGTTGGTTTTGTTCCTACTTACGTTAAGGAATTAGGCTTTGATACAAATAAGGTTGCAGTTTTGTGCGGACCTCCAATTATGATTAAATTCACATTGGAAGGCCTTTGTGCAATCGGTTTTGATAAAACTAACATTTATACAACTCTTGAGTTGAGAATGAAATGCGGAGTTGGTAAATGCGGAAGATGTAATGTTGGTGCTAAATACGTTTGTAAAGACGGTCCTGTTTTCCGTTGCGACGAATTAGACGAACTTCCATCAGAATATTAATGGAGGAGAATATCATGGAAAAAATGGTTAATATATTTCTTTTCGGCAAAAAATATGAAGTGCCGGAAAATTTAACAATTATGACAGCTATGGAATATGCTGGTTATCAGCTTGTTCGTGGTTGTGGTTGCCGTAACGGTTTCTGTGGTGCTTGTGCAACAATTTACCGTATTAAGGGTGACAAAGAACTTAAAGCATGTCTTGCTTGTCAGACAAAGGTTGAAGACAATATGTATATTGCTACATTACCATTCTTCCCACTTGTTAAGCAGGTTTATGACATTGAAACTGTTCCTGTTAACGAAACAGTTATGATGCAGCTTTATCCTGAAATCTATTCATGTATCGGTTGTTACGCTTGTACAAAGAGCTGTACTCAGGAACTTAACGTAATGCAGTATATCGCATATGCTCAGCGTGGCGATTTCGAAAAATGTGCTGAAGAGTCATTTGACTGCGTTATGTGTGGTGTTTGTTCATCAAGATGTCCTGCTGGTATTTCACATCCACAGGTTGCAATGCTTGCAAGAAGAATCAATGGTAAATATCTTGCTCCTGGTTGCGGTCACCTTGAAGACAGAGTTAAAGAAATCAAAAATGGTGATTTCAATGAATTGATTGAAGCTCTTATGCAGAAACCAATCGAAGAAATGAAAGAACTTTATAACACAAGAGAAATCGAAAAGTAAGGAGGAAAGTAATATGTATTCAGAAAAATTTCAAAAATCTCTCGCAGCAGTTGAAGCAGCAAGAGAAAATAATATTGCGTTAGAGCCACAGCGTATGACAGCTCAGCAGAAAGAAGATTTACTTGCAACTTTCCATCCTGACTACAAAAAAGATGAATTTGCAGTATTAGAAATCGGTGCAAATAAGGGTGACAAAGTGCCTACAGAATTAGCAGAAATGCTTCAGGCACACAGCCGTATTACAGCTGACAGTGTTGACCTTACAAAGCCAGATTATGAAACTGATGTTCTTATTATCGGTGGTGGCGGTGCAGGTGCATCTGCTGCTATTGAAGCAAACGAAGCTGGCGCTGATGTTATGATTGTAACAAAGCTTCGAATTGGTGACGCTAACACAATGATGGCTGAAGGTGGTATTCAGGCAGCTGACAAACCAAACGACTCCCCTGCTATTCACTTTGTTGACGCTTTCGGTGGCGGACACTTTGCAGCAAAGAAAGAACTTCTTTCAAAGCTTGTTTGTGATGCTCCTGAAGCAATTCAGTGGCTCAGCAACCTTGGTGTTGAATTCGATAAAGAAGCTGACGGCACAATGGTTACAACTCACGGTGGTGGTACATCTCGTAAACGTATGCACGCTGCAAAAGACTATTCAGGTGCAGAAATTATGAGAACTCTTCGTGACGAAGTTCTTAATCGTAAAATCCCTGTAGTTGATTTTACAGCTGCTATCGAACTCATTATGGACGAAAACGGCAACGCTGCCGGTGCAGTTCTTATGAATATGGAAACAAAAGAACTTCTCGTTGCAAAAGCAAAGACAGTTATTATTGCAACAGGTGGTGCAGGACGTATGCACTATCAGGGCTTCCCTACATCAAACCACTATGGTGCAACTGCTGACGGTCTTGTACTTGGTTACAGAGTAGGTGCAAAGCTTCTTTATGCTGAAACACTTCAGTACCACCCAACAGGTGTTGCTTATCCTGAACAGATTTTTGGTGCTCTTGTTACTGAAAAAGTACGTTCATTAGGTGCAAAACTTGTTAACGTAAATGGTGAAGTATTTATGCACCCACTTGAAACACGTGACGTTGCTGCTGCTTCAATTATTCGTGAATGCTCTGAAAGAAACACAGGTGTTGACACAGGTGACGGACAGGGCGTATGGCTTGACACACCAATGATTGAAAAAATCGGTGGCGAAGGCACAATTATGAAGAGAATTCCTGCTATGTGGAGAATGTTCGACAAGTATGGTATTGATATCCGTAAAGAGCCTATTCTTGTTTACCCTACTCTTCACTATCAGAATGGCGGTCTTGACATTACTCCTGACTGTATGACAACAAACGTTGAAAACTTGTTTGTTGCTGGTGAGGCTGTTGGCGGAATTCACGGTAGAAACAGACTTATGGGTAACTCATTGCTTGATATTATCGTTTTCGGTAGAAGCGCAGGTATTAACGCTGCAGCAAAAGCAAAGAATGTTACTGTAGGTGAACTTACACTTAAACATATTGAAAAGTTTGAAAATGAAATCGCAGAAGCAGGAATTGATACAGATAAAGTATCACCAAAACTTTTGCCTGATTACACAAACAAAAGATAAGAAGAGAGGCAAATAAAATAATGAGTTTATTAAACGGAGTTATCTCAATTAGTAATACTTACACATTCTTTTTGGTACTCTTTAGTGTTCTTCTTTTTGGTTATCTTTTAGGAAGAATAACTATTAAAGGCGTATCATTAGGTGATGCTGGCGTATTTATTATTGCTTTGTTTTTCGGAGCACTTTTATTCAATGTTAACGAAGCTGGTGAGCTTTTATTTGTAGCATCCTCTAAGCCTTATGACTTTACAGCGGGTCTTACAATAGTTGAAGCTCTTGGTCTTATTCTTTTCGTAACATCAGTTGGTTATATTGCAGGTCCAAAATTCTTTGGTAACTTTAAAAAGAATTTTAAATCTTATGTTCTTTTAGGTGTTATCATCATCCTTGTTGGTGGACTTTCAGCAATTGGTTGTATTCTTGCAGGTGATGTAATCGGTTACGGCTCATCTATTGAAACACGTGAAGGCTTTGTAGCTATGATTGTTGGCTTGCTTTCAGGTTCATTAACATCAACACCTGCTTTCTCAGCAGCTAAAGCAACTGTTGCAGCAGAATATACAGGTCTTGTTTCAGTTGGTCATGGTATTGCTTATATCTTCGGTGTTGTCGGTGTTGTTCTTTTTGTTCAGATTATTCCTAAATTGACAAAGGCTAATATGGAAGAAGAACGTGCTAAGATTGAAGTTAAAGTAGAAAAGAAAGAAGAGAAAAAGAAACTTAAGCTCTTTGAAATCGACCATATGGGTATTGCAGGCTTTGCTCTTGCAGCAATTCTTGGTACAATTGTGGGTCAGATTAAAATCCCTCTTTCTTCAGAAGGATTATCAGGCACATGCTTCTCACTTACAACAACAGGTGGTTGCTTGCTTATGAGCTTGATTCTTGGTCATTTCGGCAGAATCGGTCGTATAAGCATTATGCCAAAAGAAAGCACACTTAAGCTTTTCAGAGAATTAGGTCTTGTACTTTTCCTTGTTGGTGCAGGTATTCCTGGTGGTGCAGAATTCGTTGCAAACTTTGACCCAATGTATTTTGTATATGGTGTTGTAATGACAATTTGCCCATTGATTGCAGGTTATCTTTTTGCTAAGTATGTTCTTAAATTAAGCTTACTTAACAACCTTGGCTCAATCACAGGCGGTATGACAAGTACACCTGCTCTTGGAACACTTATTTCAACATCTGGTACAGAAGATGTTGCTGCTGCTTATGCTGCAACATACCCAATTGCTCTTATTGCAGTTGTATTAGTTTCACAGCTTTTAGTAATTATGTTCTAAAACAATAGTTATATAATAAAAACATCCTGTGTGAAAATCACGGGATGTTTTTTATTGTTTTTTTACATATAAATGATATAATTAAGTTATCATTATTAAAAAAAATTTAACAATTTGTTTATTGCCTTTTCATTTTTTTGGTTAATAATGTAAACAAAGATACTCTAGTGAAAGGTCTTGGGGAAAATGAAAAAAATATTAGCATGTATAGTTGTAATTACTCTCCTGCTGTCAGGCTGTAGTCTTACTACTTCAAAAATTGATGGTGTTCAAATTAAACTTACCGATAATAAAATCACAGTTGACGGTAAAAAGATTTCTAATGACAATACACAAGCAGTCTATTCTGCAAATGACATTGTCTTTTATCTTGAAGGTCAGGACTTTAAGTATGGTGAAGGCACAAAAGATGATGAGCACTCGCAAGCAGAAGCAGACTCTCATACCGTTGTGCATATTACAAAGCCTGGCAGATATGTTTTAAGTGGTAACCTTTCTTTAGGACAAATTGCAATAGATTTGGGTGAAAATGCAGAAACTGACCCAAATGCAGTAGTTACTCTTATTCTTAATAACGTTAATATTACTTGTACTGTTGCTCCTGCTGTGATTTTCTATAATGTTTATGAATGTGGCTCAGATGATGAAGAAACTGCCAAAAAAGATGTTGATACCTCAAAAGCAGGTGCTAATGTAATTATTGCAGATGGCACAGAAAATATTATTACTGGTTCTCATGTTGCTAAAATTTATAAATCATACGAACTTAATAAAGACGGCACAGAAGTTGTTGATAGCAAGAAACTTCATAAATATGATGCAGCTTTCTATTCAAAGAAAACTATGAATATTGATGGTGGCGAATATGGTGATGGTATTCTCCATATCAAAGCAGATAATGAGGGTCTCGACAGCGAGTTACACCTTACAATCAATGGTGGTAGCATCGATATTATATCGGGTAATGATGGTATCAATACCAATGAGGACAATGTTTCTGTTACAACAGTAAATGGCGGTATATTGAATATTCTTTGTGATGGCTCAACTGGTGAGGGTGACGGAATTGACTCGAATGGATGGCTTGTAATCAATGGCGGTCTTGTGATTTCTCAGGCTTGTGCTACAAGCGGTGATGCGGGAATTGACTCAGATTTAGGCATCTATATCAATGGTGGTAGCGTGATTGCATCAGGTAATATGCTTGACAGAATTGCAGGTGGCGAACAAACATATGCTGTATTCAATTTTGCAAGCCGTCAGGTTGGTGACAGCGCATATATTTTGAAAAATTCAGAGAATAAAGTAGTAGGCGACTATGCTCCAACTAATGATTTTACCTATCTTTTAATTGCAGGGGATGAACTTACCCCTGGTGACTACACTTTTTGGCAAGGTGATACTCAACTTTCTGCATCTACAATGGATAATATTCAAGGTGGAATGCCACAAGGCGAAAGACCACAGATGCCAAACGGTGAAACGCCTGAGGGTATGACTCCTCCTGAGATGCCAAACGGTGAAACGCCTGAAGAATTTACCCCTCCTGAAATACCACAAGGTGATATTCAACAGTTCCCAGGTAATATTGCAGATATTGAAAACTTTACTCGTCCTGAAAATATGAATGGTGAACAACCCCCTCAAATGCCAAATGGTGAACAACCACAAGGCGAACGCCCACAAATGCCTAATAATATGGGTGAAATACCAAACGGAGAAACTTTCACTACATTTACGATTGTTAAAGGTGGAAATCAGTTTGCTAATGTTACACCTGTTTAAAAACAAAAATCACTTCGTTGCCTTTTGTTGGTTAAAATGATATAATTATTAAAAATAATTCTTATTTTGAGGATTGGAACAATGAAAAAACGAATTAAAATAATAATTTTATTAGCATTGGTGGTTATTATGGTATTAGGATTTTTAGCACCTTTAGTAAGACCTGAATATAGCAAAGTTAACTATAATCCCGCAGACAGTCAGAACAAAACAGATAAAACAATTAAGTTCAATTCAAACGGGAAACTCAAAATCTTACACATTACTGACACACATCTTAATCTTAACCATAACTTTGACCCAACAATCTGGCTGGTTGAAAGAGCTTGTAATACTGAAAAACCTGATATTGTTATGCTAACAGGCGATAATGTTGTAAATTGTGACAATGCAGAAGATACAAAGAAAATGATTAATGCATTGATGAATATTTTTGAGTCAAGAAACATTCCAGTAGCAGTAACTTTTGGTAATCACGACTCAGAACAAGGTTCAATGACACGAGAAGATTTAATGGCATATTACAACACATTTTCTTGCTCTGTTTCTGTTGATGATGGTGAGTCACTTTCAGGTTGTGGCACATATAATATTCCTGTGCTTTCGTCTAACGGCGATAAGGTGAAATTCAATCTTTGGGTATTCGATTCAGGTGATTATGACGAAGAAGGCAGATACAGTTGTGTTAAGCCTGACCAGATTGAATGGTATAAGCAAGTATCTGATAAACTCAAGGCAGAGAACAACGGCGAAACAGTTAATTCTCTTGTTTTTCAGCATATAATCGTGGGCGAAATCTATGATGTACTTAAAAAATCAGATTCATGGAAACCATATGCATTCAAGCACTTATACAATAAAGAAGAATATTATATGCTTGACCCAGAGCAAGTAAATTACGGCACATTAAGAGAATACCCTTGCCCAGGGTATGAAAACTTTGGTCAGTTTGATGCTATGGTAGAACAAGGCGATGTGCTTGCCATGTTTACAGGCCACGACCACACAAATGCCTTTGCGGTTGAGCATAAAGGAATTGATATTGTCAATTCTCTCAGCACTCGTTACATAGGTCTTTGCCACTCTACACAATGCGGTTATCGTGTAATTGAAGTGGACGAAAATGATACATCAACTTACGAAACACGAGTAGAGCGTATATATAATATGTTCAATTCTGAAACTGTGAAAGAAGAAAAACAGAGCGGAGACAAATTCACATATAAAATGGCTCGCGAATTTGCTTTTAAAGGCAGAATTCAGAAAACTGCAAGTAATATCTATCGTAAAGTGGTAGAAACATTTACAGACAGAACTGTCACCTATCCTGATTAATAAAATAAAATGTAATATAAATGAAAAAGAAACACTCAACTTTTGTTGAGTGTTTCTTTTCTGGTTGCGGAGGAAGGACTTGAACCAACGACCTTCGGGTTATGAGCCCGACGAGCTACCAACTGCTCTACTCCGCGATATTTAATTATTGCGCTCTCAAGAGTGCCTTATAATAATACACTTTAATTGATTGTTTGTCAAGGGTTTTTTCATTAAATTATATGTAACTATTTAAAAATTATTGCTTATTTCATATAATTTTTAATAATACTGCAAAATTATTGTATAAATTTGAGTTTGTCGGGCTCTTTCAAATTCTTGTCTCCCCTGAAAGGGGAGATGTCACGAAGTGACAGAGGGGTTATACTCCCAACAAAACAAACCCCTCAGTCTCGCGTTCGCTCGACAGCTCCCCTTTCAGGGGAGCCGAGAATACACCTATAAAACAATTCGCCAAACTCAAATTTATTTAATTTTAAAACAAATCCGTTGACAAATATCTATCGCCTGTGTCAGGAAGAATGACTACAATATTTTTGCCTTTATACTCATCTTTTTCTACAAGTGTTAATGCACCATAAAGGGCTGCACCTGAAGATATACCAACAAGTACCCCTTGTGTTTTTGCAAGGTTTCGTGCGGTGTTATATGCATCATCTGCGCTGACTTTAATGATTTTATCAATAATTTTTGTATTAAGCACTTTTGGAATAAATCCCGCACCGATACCCTGTAATTTATGAGCACCTGCACTCTCCCCTGAAAGCACAGCACTTGTATCCGGCTCAACTGCTACAATTTCAATATTGGGGTTTTGCTCTTTAAGGTATTCCCCTACTCCCGTAATTGTTCCACCTGTGCCGACACCTGCCACAAAAACATCAACTTTTCCGTCAATATCATTCCAGATTTCAGGACCTGTTGTTTTATAATGCGCCATAGCGTTAGCTGGATTTGTAAACTGACCTGCAACAATGCTATCTGGGATTTCTTTTTGCAATTCTTCTGCTTTTTCTATTGCGCCATTCATACCGAGATTACCGTCAGTAAGCACTAACTCAGCACCATAAGCAGTCATAAGCTTTCTGCGCTCAACTGACATTGTATCAGGCATTACAATAATTACACGATACCCACGAGAAACGCCTATTGATGCAATTCCGATACCTGTATTACCGCTTGTTGGCTCAATAATTGTTGAGCCTTTTTTTAATAAGCCTTTTTCTTCAGCATCCTTTATAATCGAATATGCAACACGGTCTTTTGCACTACCCGCAGGATTAAAACATTCCAGTTTTGCAAAAATATTTGCCTTTGTGTCTGTGTTAATTTTTAATAAAGGAGAATTGCCGATTAACTCGGCTACGCCATTATAGATTTTCATAATATCACCTAAGTAATATATTAGCATTATCTTTTAATTAATACAAGTAAAAAATGAAATTGGATTTATTTGATACTTTTAACAACAACATTTAACAAAATGATTGAAAAAATATTGTTTTACCTATTTATTATTTTGCAAAAATAGTGTAAAATATTAAAGATAATGGGAAATTATATATAATTGTATCACTAAAGAGGTAAAATTATGTTTGTTGATATTGCTAAAATTAAAATAAAAGCCGGTGACGGTGGTAATGGCGCCGTTGCTTTTCATCGTGAAAAATACATTAATGCAGGGGGCCCTGACGGTGGAGACGGCGGTCGTGGTGGTAACATTGTTTTCAAAGTTGATGACAATCTTTCTACACTTGCGGATTTCCGTTACAAGAGAAAATACAAGGCAGAAACTGGCGCTAATGGTAGTGGCGGCAAGCGTAGTGGCAAACGCGGTAAGGATTTAATTATCAAAGTACCTCGTGGCACTATTATTCGTGAAGTCACAAGTGGTGTTGTTATGGCAGATATGTCAACTGATGAAGAATTCATCGGCGCTAAAGGTGGCCGTGGTGGTTGGGGTAACTCACACTTTGCAACATCAACTCGTCAGACTCCTAAATTTGCTAAAAATGGTGCTCCCGGTGAAGAATGGGAAGTTAGCCTTGAATTAAAGCTTATTGCAGACGTTGGTCTTTTAGGCTTCCCTAATGTTGGTAAATCTTCATTTATTTCAGTTGTAAGTCAGGCTAAACCACTTGTTGGTGACTATCACTTCACAACAATTATCCCTGTTTTAGGTGTTGTTTCAATGGGTCCTGAAAAGAGCTTTGTTATGGCAGATATTCCTGGTCTTATTGAAGGTGCTGCTGACGGTATTGGTCTTGGTCATGAATTTCTTCGCCATGTTGAGCGTTGCAGAATGCTTGTTCACATTGTTGACGTTGCAGGTAGTGAGGGTAGAAATCCTATTGAAGATTTTGAGGCTATCAATGCAGAATTAGAAAAATTTAATCCTGACCTTGCACAATGTCCACAAATTGTTGTTGGTAATAAAATTGACCTTGCAGAAGACGAACAGTTAGAAGAATTCCGCAAGTATATTGAAGATAAAGGCTACGAATACTATGAAATGGTAGCACCAATAAAGCACGGTACACAAGAAATTATAAACGCAGTTGCCCGTATGCTTGACACACTCCCTCCTGTTAAACAGTATGAGCGTGAAGAAATTCCAATGGAAGTTATTGCAAGCAAATCTAACGACGGATTTACAATTACTGTTGAAGATGGCGTTTATATTGTTGAGGCTGAATGGATTTACAGAATACTTTGTCAGACAGACCTTGACGACTATGAATCACTTCAGTATTTCCAGAGAGTTATTCAGGAGCGTGGCATTATTCAGGCTCTTATTGATAAAGGTATTACTGAGGGTGATACTGTAAGCATCTACGACCTTGAATTTGATTATGTACCATAAGGTGAATTATGAGATTATACGGTAAAGACATAAATGCAGATACAACAAGTCCTTTAACACTTGCTTTCGTTGGCGATGCAGTATTTTCACTTTATATTCGTGAAATGCTGGTTTGCGAAGCCAACCGTCCCGTAGGCAAGTTACATACGCTTTCAGTTAAATGGGTTAAAGCAGAGGCGCAAAGCAAGGGTATGAGAGCAATTCTTCCACTACTCAGTGAAAAAGAAACTGAAGTTTTCAAACGTGGCAGAAATGCTCACACCTCTCACACACCTAAAAACCAAAGCGGATGTGACTACCATTATGCAACGGGTTTTGAAGCACTTGTAGGTTATTTATATCTCAAAGACGAAACAGAACGCCTTAACCTTTTGCTTAATGAGGTTATTAAAGCAATTGAGGTTGATGAGGGTGACAAAACCTGCGTTTAATATAAAAGAAGTTCTTATTGATATATTTATTTTCACAATAGCAAGCATAACATTTTCAGTTGGAATTAACTGTTTTCTTGCACGAAACAATATATTAAATGGTGGATTTACAGGAATTGCAACAATTCTTAACTACCTTTTTGAAATCCCCATTGGGACTGCTATTTTTGTAATGAATGTTCCCCTGCTTCTTATTGCACTTAAAAAGCTTGGTATAAAGTTTATATTCCGCACATTCTTGGTAATTGCAATTTCGTCAGTATTTATTGACCTTGGTGCATTTTTACCTGTTTACAAAAATGATTTATTACTTTCATCAATTTTTGGCGGAGTACTTTCGGGGCTTTCATTAGGTATTATATTTATGCGCAACGCCACAACTGGTGGTGTTGACATAATCGCAAAACTTATTAAACTCCGACACCCACACATAACCCTTGGTAAATCAATTTTTATTCTTGATGCAATTGTAATTGTTGCAGGCGGATTTATTTACGGAAGTTTCGAGTCAATGCTTTATGCGTCTGTTGCGATTTTTGTAAGTGCACAGATGTTAGACTATGTAATTTTCGGTATAAGTCGTGGTGCTATGATTATGATTATCAGTGATAAAAACGACGAAATCCGTAATATGCTTATAAGCGACCTTGACCGGGGTGTTACTGTACTAAAAGGTCAAGGTGGTTATTCAAATCAAGATAAAAATGTACTTTTATGTGCTTGTTATGATAATCAGGCGCACAAGCTTATTAAGAAAATTAAATCCACTGACGAAAATGCTTTTTTCATTGTTACACAATCAAAGCAAATTCTTGGTAACGGATTCAAAAATAGTATTTAATTCATTTTATGAGGTTAATATATGAAGAAACAAAACATTCGAAACTTTTCAATTATTGCTCACATTGACCACGGTAAAAGTACTCTTGCAGACAGACTTTTGGAGCTTACCGAAACTGTTGCAAAG
This sequence comes from Candidatus Fimenecus sp., assembly GCA_045613585.1. Taxonomy (GTDB): domain Bacteria; phylum Bacillota; class Clostridia; order Oscillospirales; family Acutalibacteraceae; genus Fimenecus. The sequence continues at coordinate 14,268 of JAZLBG010000089.1, forward strand.
CGTGATATGACTGAGCAGTTGCTTGACAATATGGACCTTGAGCGTGAGCGTGGTATTACTATTAAAGCCCACGCGGTTAAGCTTGACTACAAGGCGCAAGATGGTGAAACTTATGAATTAAACCTTATTGACACTCCCGGTCACGTTGACTTTAACTATGAGGTTTCACGTTCACTTGCTGCTTGTGAGGGTGCTGTGCTTATTATTGACGCTTCTCAAGGTGTTGAGGCACAGACACTTGCTAATACATATTTAGCACTTGACCACGACCTTGAATTAGTGCCAGTTATTAATAAAATTGACTTACCTGCAGCAGATCCTGACAGAGTTGCAAATGAAGTTGAAGAAGTTATTGGTCTTCCTTGTGATGAAGCTCCAAGAGTTTCTGCAAAGACAGGTGAAAACGTTGGTGCTGTACTTGAGAGCATTGTTTCTCTTGTTCCTCCACCTGAAAATAATGATGACAAACCTCTTCGTGCACTTGTTTTTGACTCTGTTTATGACAGTTACAAGGGTGTTATCGTTTATGTTCGTATTATGGATGGTAAAATCAAACCGGGCGACACAATGCGAATGATGGCAACAGGTGCAGAGTTCAATGTTGTTGAAGTTGGATATATGCGTCCTAATGCTATGGAACCACAAAAAGAACTCACATCAGGTGAGGTTGGATATATTACCGCATCAATCAAAACTGTCAGTGATGCTCGTGTTGGTGACACAGTAACAACCGCTGAAAATCCTGCAAGTGAGGCTCTTGCAGGTTACAGAAAAGTCAACCCAATGGTATTCTGCGGTGTTTACCCTGCTGACGGTGCTGACTATGAAAATCTTCGTGAAGCACTTGAAAAATTACAGTTAAATGATGCTGCTTTATCTTTTGAGCCTGAAACATCTGGTGCTCTCGGTTTTGGTTTCCGTTGTGGTTTCTTGGGTCTTTTACACCTTGAAATTATTCAGGAAAGACTTGAAAGAGAATACAACCTTGACTTAGTTACTACAATTCCAAGCGTTATTTATAAAGTTCACCTTACAAATGGTGAGGTTATTGAAATTGACAACCCAAGCCACTACCCTGACCCTGCAGTAATTGACTACTGTGAAGAGCCAACAGTTGAGGCTCACATTTATGCTCCACCTGAATATATCGGCTCAATTATGAATTTGTGTCAAGACAGACGTGGCGTTTATGTGAATACTACACATCTTGCAAGTGACCGTGTTGATTTGCATTACATTCTCCCACTTAATGAGATTATCTATGACTTCTTTGATGTACTCAAATCACGTACTCGTGGTTATGCATCTTTCGACTATGAAATGAGTGATTATCAGCGTTCAAGTATTATTAAACTTGATGTGCTTCTCAATGGTGACATTATTGATGCGCTCTCATTTATGATTCATAGTGAAAAGGCTTATGCAAAGGCTCGTAGAATTGCCGAAAAGCTTAAGCACAATATTCCACGCCAAATGTTTCAAATTCCAATTCAGATGGCTATCGGAGGCAAGGTTATTGCTCGTGAAACCGTTAAGGCTATGAGAAAAGACGTTCTTGCAAAGTGCTACGGCGGTGACATTACTCGTAAAAAGAAATTGCTTGAAAAACAGAAGGAAGGTAAAAAGCGCATGCGCCACTTCGGTACTGTTGAAGTGCCACAGGAAGCATTTATGGCTGTGCTTAAACTTGATGATGAATAAAGAAATTTTTGAAAGACTTCGTGAATTAGAAATTGAATACAAAATGATAGAACATCCTGCCGCTTTCACAATGGAAGATTTGGCAGAACATCACCTTGAAGAATATGGTCATATTCCAAAAAATCTTGTTCTTCGTGATGTTAAGGGCACACGTAATATGCTGGTTGTTCTTCATGGTGACAAAAGAGCTGATTTGCGTCTTATCCGTGACGAAATCGACTCAACAAAATTAAGCTTTGCATCTGACGAAAGACTTGACAAATATTTAAAGGTTGAAAAAGGCTCTGTGTCTCCTTTCGGCGTTATTTATGATACTGAAAAAGAACTTGAAATTTACTTTGATGCAGATTTGAAAAAAGAAGAAATTGTCGGTTGCCATCCTAACGATAATACAGCAACAGTATTCTTAAAATTTGATGACCTTGTAAAATATGTTAAGTCCTGTGGTCACACAATTTCTTACATAAAAGTATGAAAAACATAGGACTTTATTTACATATCCCTTTTTGCAAATCCAAATGTCCATACTGCGACTTCTACTCCTTTTCAGGTAAGGATACAGAGAAGGATGATTACACAAGAGTTTTAAAGGATAGGATTTTGTCGAGTATTTCTACTTTACAAAATAAAGGTGATACACTTTACTTTGGTGGTGGTACTCCATCCGTTTTGGGTGCAGAAAATCTTAAAGCCCTTGTTGACACTTGCAAAACAGGCTTTTTAACAAATGATGCTGAAATTACTGTTGAGTGTAATCCTCACGGACTTAGTGAAGATTTTTTCAAGACTTTATATAATTGTGGTGTCAACAGAATTTCAATGGGACTTCAATCTGCCATTGACAACGAAAGACGAATTTTAGGCAGATTAAGTGACAGAAATCAGGTTGAGGATGCAGTTAAAATGGCTCAGAAAGCAGGTTTTAACAACATCACTCTTGATGTTATGTTGGGTATTCCAAATCAGACAGAAAAGAGTCTTAATGAAACTCTCGATTTCTGCATTTCTCTCGGTGTGCCACATATTAGCGCATATATGTTAAAGCTTGAAGAAAATACTCATTTTTACAAAAATCAAAGTAAATACAAATTCCCTGATGATGATTTGACGGCAGATTTGTATTTGCAGATGTGTGAAGCACTTGAAAATCAAGGTGTACTGCAATATGAGATTTCAAATTTCTCGAAAAATGGATTTGAAAGTCGTCATAATTTAAAATATTGGCATTGTGATGAGTATTTAGGACTAGGCCCATCTGCACATTCATTTTTAAATGGCAAGAGATTCTATTTTGATAGGGATTTCAAGTCCTTTATGAATGGTAACTCACCTATTCAAGACGGATTTGGTGGAGATTTCACAGAATATGCAATGCTTAATCTTCGACTTGTTGAAGGATTAAATGAAAATAAAGTTTTAGAGCGTTTTGGTCATTCAATCCCAAAAGAAATATATGAAAAATCACAGATTTTCATTGATAACGGATATATGGCAAAAACCGAAAATGGTATTGCATTGACCCGAAATGGATTTTTAATGTCAAACACTATTTTGGCAGAAATATTATGAAAATAATATGAATAAAAATAACTTCCCAAAAAGAAAAGATATAAGATTAAGAGAATATGATTATTCCCAAAACGGTTGTTATTTTATAACCATATGTGTTAAAGATAAACAACAATTATTAGGGCATTATCGTTCAAAAGAATGCCATGTAGGGGCAGGTCTCCGTGCCTGCCCGAGAGATTTAATTGCTTTAACGCCGTTGGGACGAGAAGTAGAAAAAGCCATAAATTACATCCACACACATTATAATGACTTCGATGTGGAAAATGCAATTGTAATGCCTAATCATATTCATCTTCTTATAACAATTGATAATATTAACTCCCGCTACACGGGCAGGCACGGAGATGTACAGTGTAGTATGATAGTAAACAGGTAGTGTAAGATGATGGTATACAGTTTTATGATAAAATAAAAGGCATAGAAAAGCACGAAAAGGAGTGTTTGAAATGCCGTGGGAGAGTAAAACTGT
>JAZLBG010000090.1:0-24315 GCA_045613585.1 Candidatus Fimenecus sp.
ACTCGTCGTCTTACAAGATATCTTCGTGATAAAGGTTATGTAAAAGGTGCAATTACAGATTCAATCGAAAACCTTGATGCATTACTCAAAGAAATCAACGATTATACAATTTCAGGTGCAATCCGTGAAATTTCAATAAAAGAGACTATCGAAATGAAAGGTGAAAATGCAAAATATAATGTTGTTGCTGTGGATTACGGTTCGCCAAGAAAGCAATTAAACGCATTTTTACTTAACGGTTGTAATGTTACACTTGTTCCTGCATTTACAACAGCAGATGAAATTTCTGCTTATAACCCTGATGGCGTTGTGCTTTGCGATGGTCCTGCTGACCCTGACGACGAGCCGGAACTTATCAAGAATATTACAGAACTTATCAAAAAAGATGTTCCTGTATTTGCAATCGGTTTAGGTCATCAGATGTTGGCACTTGCCAATGATTTTAAGATTATTAAAATGGAAAAAGGTCACCGTGGTTCGAATCAGCCTGTAAAAATTGAAGGCACAAAAAAGATTATGGTAACAGACCAGAATCACGGCTACGCAGTTGATAAAAATACAGTTTCAGAAAAAGCCCAAGTTATAATGACAAATGTGAATGACGGTACTGTTGAAGGTCTTAAATATAGTAATTTCAAGGGGCTTTCAGTTCAGTTTACACCAAAAGGTGATATTGACAGTAGTACAGGCTTTATTATTCGTGATTTCTTTAAGATGATGGATGGTGAAAACAATGACTAATAAATATAATAAGATTCTCGTTCTTGGTGCAGGTCCTGTTAAAATTGGACAGTCATTGGAATTTGACTATTCTGCATTACAGGTTTGTCGTGCCCTTAAAGAAGAGGGTATTGAGGTAGTTTTTGCAAACTCAACCCCATCAGCACTTGCAACTGACAAAACATTTGCCGATAAAGTTTATATTGAGCCACTTAATATTGAAAGTGTTAAAAGAATTCTTGAAAAAGAAAAACCTGACGCACTTCTTTCAACAGCAGGTGGTGATGATAGCCTTGAATTAAGTCTTGAATTAGCACAAAACGGTTATCTTGAAGAAACAAATACTAAACTTATCGGTATAAATCAGGATGTCATCCGTAGCGTAAAAAATAGACATTCATTTACAGATGCACTCAGTGAAATGAATGAGCCAACAGTCCCAGCCCTTGTTGTAAACAGTGTTGATGAGGCTTGTGATTTTGCCGATAAAGTGGGTTATCCTGTAATTGTCCGTCCTGCATATACACCTGACCGTGAGAGTGCAGAGTATTGCTATTCCCGTGAAACTCTTGCAGTTAAGGCAGAAAAAAGCCTTGAAACTTCAATTGTAAGTCAGATTTTGATTGAAAAAAGTATTGCAGGTTGGAAAGAGCTTGAATTTGAAGTTATGCGTGACGGTGAAAATAATTGTATCAGTGTGGGAAGTGTAGAAAGTATTGACCCTGTTGGTATTCATACAGGCGATAGTATTGTTGTAATCCCTGCACAGACTCTTACTGATTCTGAATTTACAAAACTCCGTCGTGCTGCAAGAAAAGTTGTTTCACGTCTTCAGATTGAGGGTAGTTGTAACGTACAGTTTGCTTTAAGTCCTGTCGGTGCAACATATTTTGTAACAGGTGTTGACCCTCGTGTCAGCCGTACTTCAGCACTTGTTTCAAAGGCAACGGGCTACAGAATTGCTTATGTTTCTGCAAAAATTGCACTCGGCAAAACTCTTTTTGAAATCGAAAATGATGTTACAGGTTGCACAACTGCTTGTAGTGAACCTGCAATGGATTATTGTGCAGTTAAATTCCCTAAATGGTCATTTGAAAATTTCGGCGAAGCAAATCGTACTCTTGGTACAATGATGAAAGCGACAGGCGAAAGTCTTACAATTGGTACAGGCTTTGAACTTGCATTTATGAAAGGCATTAGAAGTGTCAATAAAACTCATTTACCACGACTTGAACAGTTTGAAAATTTAACTGATGATGAACTTAAAGATGTTATCAATAAAATGGATGATAGTCGTATTTTTGCAGTTTATGAAGCACTTTACAGAGGTTTCAGTATTGACGAAATTAATGCTATTACCAATATTGATAAATGGTTCTTAAATAAACTTAAAAATATTGCAGATACTGAAAAACTCATTAAAATTGATTATAGTAAAGAGTCTTATGAATATGCGAAAACTATCGGTTTTACTGATTTTGCATTAGAACAGATTACAGAAAAAGACACCACAGACTCACTTAATGCAGTGTTTAATAGTATTGACACTTGTTCAGCAGAATTTGATGCTCAAAAACCATATTTCTATTCAGTTTATGGTACTGATAATGAGGCAGAAATTTTTATTAACAATAAAAAGTCAGATAAGAAAAAAGTTCTTGTTATTGGTAGTGGACCATCAGTAACCGGCAGAAGTGGTGACAGTGACTATTGTACAGTTCATTGTATTAATTCTCTTAAAAATCAAGGTTTTGAGGTTGTTGTACTCAATAATAACCCTGCATCAGTCACAACTGATTATAATGTTGCAGACCGTGTTTATCTTGACCCATTAAGCGCAGAAGATATTCAAAATGTAGTTAGAACTGAAAAACCTCAGTATGCAGTAGTGCTTTTTGGTAATGAAGAGGCAATTAAAAACGCAGAAATTCTTAAAAATGAAGGCGTTGAAATTTTAGGTCCTGACAATGATTTCTTCAGAAAAATTACAAATAAAATTGAGTTTTTTGATATTCTTGATGATGCAAATGTTAAGCACACAAGCAGTAAAAAAGTGTGTGTAGGTACTTGCATTGAGGCTCATATTATTTCTGATGGTGAAAATTATTTCGTTCCAGCACTTTGTGAGCATATTGAAAAAGCACACATCAATTCAGGCGACTCAATTTCAGTATTCCCAACTGTAAGTATCAGTGACTCAATGCTTAAAACTGTTGAAGAATATATTGGGGCAATTGTTAAAGAACTCAAATTTAAAGGCGCTCTTGACGTTCAATTTGTTGTGTTTGACAATGATTTATACGTAACAAAAGCATCAGTTACAAATACAACACTTGTTCCATTTGTAACAAAAGCATCAGGTTATGATGTAGTTGATATTGCTGTACGTTGTATGGCTGGTGAAAAGCTTACAGTTACTGGTGTAAACAAATCAAATGGTAATTATTTTGTTCGTGTTCCTGTGTTCAGTTTCGAAACACTTAAGGGCGCAGATATGCTTCTTGGTGAAAAAACAAAGTCAACAGGTGACGTAATGGGTATAGGTGACACCTTTGATAACGCTCTCTTAAAGGGTATGATTGCATCAGGAATGCGCATTAAGCGTACAGGCTCAATTCTTGTTTCAGTTTGTGAAAGCGATAAGAGTGAAGCGGTAGCTATGGCAGAAGAATTCTTGTCACAAGGCTTTAAGATTTATGCTACAAGTGATACTGCAAAAATTCTTAACTCAAACCATATTGCTACAAATACTGCAAGTGGTGAGTTAGCAGTAGAAATGATTAATGCAAATAAATTCTCTTATGTTGTTTCAACTTTACAGAACAACAGAAAAGATGATGAAGATGCAGTTATAAGACGAGCAGCTCTTATGAGAAAAACTCCTGTATTCACATCTGTTCACAGTGCACATACATTCTCAAAATCTCTTGCAAATAACAATGTTATGGAAGAGTTGGAGGTAACAGATATATGATTATTATGTCTGTAGATTATGGTGATGTAAGAACTGGTATTGCAGTTTGTGATAAATTGCAGATTTTAGCATCTCCCGTGTGTGTAATAACAGAAAAAGACCGTGAAAAACTTGTTGAGAAAATTGCAGAAATTGTAATTGAACGAAAAGTTGAGCGTATTTGTGTGGGACTTCCACAAAATATGGATGGTAGTTATGGCTTTCGTAGTGACGCTTGTCGTGAACTTGGTAAAATCCTTGAAGAAAAAACAGGTATTCAAGTAGATTTTCAAAATGAAAGACTTACAACAGTTTCTGCTCATAATCTTCTCAATTCTGCTGATGTCCGTGGCAAAAAGCGTAAAGCGGTAATTGATGCAGTTTCAGCAGTGCTTATTTTAGAAGATTATATGAAAACAATAAAATTATAGACACATAATGACAAAATAAAGCTTGGTATCATGTTACAATGATATCAGGCTTTTTTGTGTGGTGATTTAATGATATTGTATGTTGACATTCTTATAATTCTTAATACTCTTGTTAATTATTTTATCTTGCTTGCTGTTGATAAAATATTAAGGATACATAGTAAAAAATGGCGTATTTTACTTGGTGGAGCAGTAGGTGGTGTATCTTCATTATTACTTTTTCTTGAAAATCTTGGGGTAATAATGACACTTCTCAAAATTATAACTGCAATACTTATGACGGTTGTGACATTTGGATTCAAGCCCATAAAACGCCTGCTAAAAAGTACCTTTTTGTTGTTTGCAATAACATTTCTCTTTGGTGGATTAATGTTTGCGATTTACATCTTTTTTGATAAAGATATTTTAATTTATTCAAATGGAATAGTTTATTTTGATATAGATTTAACATTTTTGATTATATGCACTGTGGTTTCTTATGTGGTTATAACACTTATATCAAAAATTATCGATAAAAAAGCGCCAAAATCAAAAGAATATTATGTTACAGTTGAAAATGCAGGTAAAATTATATCTTGTACAGCGCTTATGGATACAGGTAATAATCTTCGTGAGCCATTTTCAAGCTACCCTGTAATAATGGCTGACAAAGAATTGTTTGATAAATTATTTACAGAAGAAAAAATAAGATTAATACCCGTTTCAACTGTAAATGGGGAGTCACTTATAAAGGCGTTCAGACCTGAAAAAATTACCATAAACAATTTTATAACCGACAAAGTGTATATAGGTGAGAGCTTATCAAAACTTGACGAATATAAAATGATTTTAAATATAAACATTGAAGGAGAATTACATAATGACTAAATTAAAACTTTTTTTACAAAAACTTTATCTTAAATTTTTCAAAAGAGATGCTCATTACATAAATGGCCCAGTATCTTTACCAGAGCCTTTAACTGTAGAAGAAGAACAACTGTTAAGTGAAAAATTGGCAAAGGGCGATGAAAAAGCGAGAGAAAAATTAATAGTACACAATCTTCGCCTTGTAGTTTATATTGCAAAAAAGTTTGAAAATTCAGGTGTATATATTGAAGACCTAATTTCAATAGGTACGATAGGACTTATTAAAGCAGTAAATACTTTTTCTCCTGAAAAAAATATAAAACTTGCAACCTATGCATCGCGTTGTATTGAAAATGAAATTCTTATGCATCTTCGTAAGATTGCATCGCAAAAAGTTGAAATTTCCCTTGACGAGCCACTTAATACTGATTGGGACGGTAATGAATTAATGCTTGCTGATGTGTTGGGTAGTGATGGTGATGAAATAAATCGCGAAATGGAAGAGGAGGATGAAAAAAGAATACTTTTACAAGTAATTGATACTTTGCCAGAAAGGGAAAAAGAAATTATTGATATGCGTTTTGGATTAGGTGAAAAAGAAGAATTGACCCAAAAACAAGTGGCAGATAGATTGGGGATTTCACAAAGTTATATTTCTCGTCTTGAAAAAAGAATTATTAAAAAAATTGGTAATAAAATAAAAGCACAAATTAAATAAAAAATTGCAAAAAAATGCAAAAAAAACTCTACAAAAAACAAATTGAATGTGCTATAATAATAAAGATAATGAATAGGTGTGTCTATGCACCTAAAAAACTTGAAAAGAAGGGTTTAATTTATGACTTACGATGTAGCAGTTGTAGGCGCCGGTGTTGTTGGTGGACTCATATCACGTGAACTTAGCCGCTTTGATATTAAAGTAGCTTTGCTCGAAAAATACAATGATGTGGCAATGGGTACAACAAAGGCAAATAGTGCTATTGTGCATGGTGGTTTTGATGCACAAAATGGTACACTCAAAGCAAAACTTAATGTAGAAGGTACTGCTATGATGCCTGAAGTTTGCCAGAAACTTTCAGTTCCATTTAAGAAAAATGGTTCAGTAGTAGTTGCTTTTTCAGAGAAAGAAATGGAACACGTAAAAGTTCTTTATGAGCGTGGTATCAAAAATGGTGTTCCTGAACTTTCAATTATTGATAGAGATGAACTTCGCAGAAGAGAACCTAATATTAGTGACGAAGCAGTTGGTGCTTTGCTTTCAGAAAGTGCAGGTATTGTTTGTCCTTATGAACTTACAATCGCAGCAGTTGAAAATGCAGTGACTAATGGTGTTGAACTTATCAGAAATTGTGAAGTTAAAGCAATTAATGAAAACGCTGATGGTTATGTGATTGATACAACTGTTGGTGAAATCAATGCAAAATACATAATCAATGCAGCAGGTAATTTCTCAGATGAGCTGGCAAAAATGGTAGGGGATAATTCAATTGAACTTGTACCAAGAAAAGGTGAGTACTATGTTCTTGATAAATCTGTTGGCAATCTTGCAACTCATACAATTTTCCAGTGCCCTAACGAAATGGGTAAAGGTATTCTTGTAACTCCAACAGTTGATGGCAATCTTCTTATTGGTCCAACAGCCCTTAATATTGAAGATAAAGATGACACAACTACAACTCCTGAAGGTCTTCGTGATGCATTACAAAAAGCACTTAAATCAGTGCCAATTGTTTCTATTAGAAACGCAATCACATCTTTCGCAGGTGTTCGTGCTCATCCTGTTAATGACGATTTTATTATCGGTTGGTGTCCTACAAGTGATAACTTCATAAATGTTGCAGGTGTTGAATCTCCAGGACTTTCATCTGCTCCTGCAATTGCAATTTATGTTCGTGAAATTCTCGAAGAAAAGTTAGCACTTACAGAAAAAGAAAACTATACAGATGTCAGAGAAGAACCTGTTCGTTTCCGCCATTTAAATGACGAAGAAAGAGCAGAACTTATTAAGCAGAATGACGCTTATGGTAGGATTGTTTGCCGTTGTGAAACAATTACTGAAGGCGAAATCATTGATGCAATTCGTGCTCCTGGTGGTGCTCGTGATGTTGATGGCGTTAAACGTAGAACAAGAGCGGGTATGGGTCGTTGCCAAGGCGGATTCTGTGGTAGCAAGGTTGTTGAAATCCTTGCTCGTGAATTGGGTGTTTCAATGAGTGAAATCACAAAATTCGGTAATGAGTCAAAAATTATTTATGAAAGAACAAAGTGAGGTGAATCGGTATGTTGAATTATGAACTTGTTGTTGTAGGTGGCGGTCCTGCTGGTATGGCAGCTGCTCTTGAAGCAAGAAAAAATGGTGTCAATAAAGTTATGGTTTTAGAACGCGCTGAAACTCTTGGCGGTATTCTTGAACAGTGTATTCATACCGGTTTCGGACTTCACTATTTCGGTGAAGAACTTTCAGGCCCTGAGTATGCAGGCAGATTTATTAAAATGCTTGAAGATACTGATATTGATGTTAAAACTGATACAATGGTGCTTGATGTAGCAAGTGACAATACAGTTACTGCTGTAAATAAAAAAGATGGTCTTCTTAAAATTCAGGCAAAAGCAGTTGTTCTTGCTATGGGTTGTCGTGAAAGACCACGTGGCGCTTTAAGTATTGCAGGTAGCCGTTGCTCAGGTATTATGACTGCGGGTACAGCACAGAAATACGTTAATATTGATGGCTATATGCCAGGCCACGAAGTTGTAATTCTCGGCTCAGGTGATATCGGTCTTATTATGGCTCGCCGTATGACTTTAGAAGGTGCAAAAGTTAAAATGGTTTGCGAACTTATGCCATATTCAGGTGGTCTTACAAGAAACATTGTACAGTGTCTTGATGACTTCGGTATTCCTCTTAAACTTTCAACTACAGTTATTGCGACTCATGGTAAAGACAGACTTGAAGGCGTTACAATTGCACAAGTTGATGAAAGACTTCAGCCAATTCCTGGCACAGAAGAATATGTACCTTGTGACACATTGATGTTGTCAGTTGGTCTTATTCCTGAAAACGAACTTTCAAAGAATGCAGGATTGGGGCTTGATATAATTACAAGTGGTCCTCGTGTTGACGAATATCGCGAAACTGAACACGCAGGCGTGTTTGCTTGTGGTAACGTGTTACAAGTTCATGACCTTGTTGACTATGTAACACAAGAAAGTCAGATTGCAGGTGTTGGTGCTGCAAAGTTTATTAAGGGTGAAAAAGTAACAGGCGATTGTGTTTATACTAAAGGCATTAACGGCGTTCGTTACATTGTTCCACAGCGTATCAACTGCAAAACTGATGGCGATGTTAAACTCTATTTCCGTGTTGGCGCAGTTTTCAATAATGCAAAAATTATTGTTGAGTGCGATGGCAAAGAAATCCTTTCAAAGAAAAAGGTTAAACTTTGCCCAGGTGAAATGGAATATGTTATTATTAAACAATCTGTTATTGCAGAACTTCCTGTCAATTCAGAAATTACAGTAAGAGTGGAGGCATAAGAAAATGGAAAAAAGAGAACTTGTTTGTGTTGCTTGTCCTTTAGGATGCCCCATTACAGTTGAGTTTGATGTTGATGGTAATGTAAGCAGTGTAACAGGTAATACTTGTAAACGCGGTGATGCTTATGCTCGTACAGAAGTTACAAACCCAACAAGAATGCTTACTACAACAGTAAAAGTTGATGGTGGCAAGTCTTATGTTGTGCCTGTAAAAACATCAAATCCTATTCCAAAACATATGATGATGGAATGTATGGAAGTTATTAACAAGGCTTCAATTAAAGCTCCTGTTAACATCGGTGATGTTGTTGTTGAAAATATTCTTGGAACAGGTGTTGATATAATTGCAACAAACTATGCAGAATAAAAAAAGTTATGAAATAGCGGCGGAAGTAATTCCGTCGCTTCGTCAGTTAGAATGGCAAAAATTAGAAATGTACGCTTTTTGTCATTTCGGTACAAATACATTTACAGGTCGTGAGTGGGGTGATGGCACTGCCCCTGCATCTGTTTTTAATCCTAAAAAGCTTGATGCTCGTCAGTGGGCGAAAGAGATTAAAAATGCAGGTATGAAAGCCATAATTCTCACTTGTAAACACCACGACGGCTTTTGTCTTTGGCAGAGTGAATATACAGATTACTGTATGAAAAACAGCCCATATAAAAACGGTAAGGGTGACATTGTAAGAGAAGTCAGTGACGCTTGTCGTGAATATGGCCTTAAATTTGGTGTGTACCTTTCTCCTTGGGACAGACACGAAAGTACCTACGGCACTGGTGAAGAATATAATAAGTATTTTAGAAATCAACTTACAGAACTTGCAACAAAGTTTGGTGACATATTCTGCTTCTGGTTTGATGGTGCTTGCGGTGAAGGCAAAAACGGCAAAAAGCAGGTTTATGACTGGAATTCATATTTTGCATTAATCCGTGAATTGCAACCAAATGCTGTAATCAATATTTGTGGCCCAGATGTTCGTTGGTGTGGTAATGAGGCAGGTAAATCCCGCGAATCCGAATGGAGCGTTGTTCCTGCATTTGTAGGTAATCAGGATTACACTGCTGAGCACTCTCAACAAGAAGATAATGCTGAATTTGCTAAAAAGGTTGATGCAAAAACTCAGGACCTAGGCAGTCGTGAATTTATTGATGGTATTAAAGATTTCATTTGGTATCCAGCTGAAGTTGATGTCTCAATCCGTCCGGGTTGGTTTTATCATAAACGAGAAGATTTTAAGGTGAAATCCCTTAAAAAACTTATGAAAATTTATTGGGGTAGTGTAGGCGGTAATTCATCATTACTTCTTAATATTCCACCTGATAAAAACGGATTATTAGCAAAAGCTGATGTCCGTGCGCTTCGTAAATTTGGTGATGAATTGCGAAAAGAATTCCCTGAAAATCTTATTAAAGATTGCATTGTTTCTGCATCTTCTCAATTAAGTGATAATCATATGGCAAGCAACATTATAACTGAAAATGGTTGTTGGCAATGCGGTGTAGGGGATGAACAACCTGAAATCACTATTGATTTCAAAACACCAATAGTTGCAGACAAAATAGTGCTTAAAGAAAATATTGCAACTGGTCAGCAAATTGAAAGTTTTGAAATTTTTGCTGATAATGGTAACGGGTTTGAAAAAATCTGCACATCAACAATAATTGGTGCAAAGCGTATTTGTAGATTTAAGAAACAAACCATAAAAAAATTAAAAATTAAAATCACATCATATCGTGTGATAGCAACTCTTAATAAAGTTGAACTTTATTGTAAAAGATAATATGTGGCGGGGTTACTCCCGCCATTTTTTTGTTTTAAAACAAAAACGTGCTTATAATACTATATTATTTTTCTTTTTTATTTTTATATTATTTTTAGATACGGAAATAGGGAGTGGTCGGTTTGGAAATAAGGAGTGGTCGGTTTGGAAATAAGGAGTGGTATAATAAGTTGTTCTACTGATAAACACTATATGAATTGAATTTGTAATACTAATAAAAAATAACCCCCAACTCATATGAGTCAGGGGGCGTTTATGTATATTATGTGATTGAATTTTATTCAGAATCAGTTGAAATTTCTTCGTTGTTTTCTTGTGGGAATTTTGTTCCCATATGTGTGTCTATATTCATTTCAACAATTTTCTCTTCTTCAGTATCTAAATTCAATTTCTCAAGTCTTTCGCGACGAGAAACTTCAAGGTCTGCAAGCATCTGCTTCTTAACGTCACCATCAACGTTAAAGAACATAAGAGTTACACCATAAAGGAAACGAGCGATTGCAGGGAGTAAGCAGAAAACAGCCCAGAATCCCATAAGTGTTTTATAGTTTGATTCAGGAACAATATTACCGAATTCGTCTTTTCTTGCAACATAACCAACTGCTGAAATAACAACACCTGAAAGAAGGTTTGTGATTGAGTTAGCGGCCTTACCAAAGTAGTTCTGAACAGTCTGAACAAGTGCCTCGTTACGCATACCTGTTTTCCATTCACTGTAGTCGTAAACGTCACCTTGAAGAACAGCACCTGCAACGTTTAAAAGCTGGTTAGGAAGTCCGCAAACTGTAAGACAGAATGTAAGAACTGCAAGGTTGATAACCGCGTTATGACCTTCCCAGTTAACAAGGAAGCCCTTGCCATCATTACCTAAAAGACCAATAAGGAAAGTGCTTGCATAAGCTACACCTGCAAAAATACCCGATGCAACTGCAACTTTTTTAGCACCAAATCTACGGATAAGTTTAGGCGCAAGTGGAACCATAATGTAGTTTGGAATACCTGTGAAAAGACCGGCAATTGAACCATGAGCAACGTTCTTTGAGTTGTGCATCCAGTAGAAACTTTCACTTGAAACACCAACTGACTTAAAGCTTGCAAAGAAACCTGAAAGAACAAGAATGAACATTGGTCTGTTTTTGAAAACGTTCTTAAATGATTCAACAACGCCAACTTCTTTCATTTGTTCACGAGAAGCAAGTGGTACTCTTTCTCTCATAGAAGAGAATCCAAAGAATGCAGTAAATGCAGCAATTACTGTGATGATAACAGCAAATCCTGTATAAATATCCTGCATACCAATTGGGTTTGCCCAGTTTGCAGTTTTCTGTGGAAGGAAACCAACAAATATTGATGCAATAGATGGAAGGAATACACCAAAGAGGTCGGCAAACTTTGAAGTAGCAATAAGATTGTCACGCTCGTTGTTGTTTGGTGTAATGTTATAAAGCATAATTGTCCATGCACCAAAGTATGACATACCAAGGTTATAAACAAAAATAGCAATAACAGTCCAAATAACTTTCTGCCATTCATGAACAAGGAATGCAGGGGTAGTAAAGAGCATTACCATTGCTATTGCCCAGAATGGTGTAGGAATAACAAGCCATGGACGAAGTCTGCCCCAACGAGTACGTGTTCTGTCAATAATCAAACCTGAAATTGAGTCATCAACTGCGTCGTAGATTGTCTCAATAAACATAATAAGACCATATGTACTACCTGACATTCCAAGGAAACTAATTGCAAAGAACTGACGGAATGCATTAACATATTGGCTTAAGTTTTTTTGTCCGAATGAAGTTAAAAGGAAACCTGCGATTTCTTTTGGTCGCAAATATCTTCTGTCTTGAGTAGATGCTTCTTGAACATTGTTCTCAACAGTGCCTGCATCAACTTCATCAACAACTGTGGTTGTAGTTGTGTTTTCCACTATTCAATCACGCCTTTTTCTGAAAAATCCATATATTTACCATATACATATAATAATATAACATAAAAGCCGACAATAATCAACCTAAAAATTGAAAATCATCGGCTATAATTTATCTGAATTTTTGTGAATATTCAACTGCTAATTTGTCGCAACGTTCGTTTTCAGGATGCCCCGCATGACCTTTAACCCATTCAAACTCATATTCGTGTTGTGAAAGTAAATCAAGAAGTCGTTCCCAAAGGTCAGGATTAAGCGCAGGCTTTTTATCTGCTTTACGCCAATTGTTAGCTCGCCAACCTTCAGCCCATCCTTTTGTAATGCCATTAACAACGTATGATGAGTCTGAATAAATCTTGACTCTGCATTTTCTTTTGAGTGCTTCAAGGCCATTAATAACAGCCAATAATTCCATTCGATTATTTGTTGTCTCAGGTTCACCACCTGAAAACTCTTTCTCAACACCGTTACAACGAAGAATAGTACCCCAACCGCCAGGGCCAGGATTACCAGAACAAGCACCATCAGTGAATATTTCAACAAAAGTTAAGTTTTTCATATAAACTCCTGAATAAAATAAAAAATAAATTACTAAACTAATTTTAACACGGTTTTGTTTATTTAACAATATAAAACTGTACAAAATTTGGAACAAATATAAGAATTATGGAACTCTGTTTTTCTTGACAATAAACATTAAAAATAGTATTATATAATGACAATATAGTGAGTTATTATGGGTTTTTGTGCATATATTTATATAAAATCTTAATTTTGCTATGAACCTTATAGCAAAAGTATATATCGAAAAAATAAAATAAGGAGGAAAATATGGCGAAACAAAAAACAGAAAAAAACGCTTTGCAAACTGAAACAAAACGTTCTGCAAAAGGTAAACTTTCAAATCGTGCAAAACAGCAGAACACAACAAAAAAGAATGCTTTTAATAAGAAAAATGATAAAAAATCTGTTTCTAAAAACAGTGCATCAAATAAATCAAAAAAAGGAAATGCTCAGAAAAATATGACAAAAAGAACTCCAAAGGGTGTGGAGAAGGGTGTCAAAATTGCATTCTTGGGCGGACTTAATGAAGTTGGCAAGAATATGACATTGTATGAATATGATGGCGAAATGATTCTTGTTGACTGTGGGCTTGCATTCCCTGACCCTGATATGCTTGGCGTCGACTTGGTTATTCCTGATTTCACTTATGTTGAAGATAATGCTGATAAAATCAAAGGCATTTTCATTACTCATGGTCATGAAGACCATATAGGTGGACTTGCATATCTTCTTAAAAGAGTGAACATTCCTGTTTATGGAACAAAACTTACGATAGGTCTTATTGAAGGCAAACTTCGTGAGCATAAAATGCTTGATACAGTTACCCTTAATGAAATTAAACCAAAAGATAAGATTAAACTTGGTAATTTCGAAATTGAAGCAATCCATGTTAATCACTCAATTCCTGATGCTATTGCTCTTGCAATCAGCACACCGGCAGGTCTTATTTTACAAACAGGTGACTTTAAAATTGATACAACACCTATAGATGGTGATGTAATTGACTTAGCTCGTATTGCAAAACTTGGTGAAAAGGGTGTGTTAGCACTTCTTTCTGACTCAACTAATGCGCAAAGACCAGGTTACACTTCAAGTGAGCGTACAGTAGGTGAGTCTTTTGAAAGACTTTTCCAAAAAGCAGATGGTAAACGACTTATAGTTGCAACATTTGCTTCAAATATTCATAGAGTGCAACAAATTATTGACGTTGCTGCATCTGTTGGCAGAAAAGTTGCACTTTCAGGACGAAGTCTTGAAAATGTTGTTGAAACAGCATCAAGACTTGGTTATCTTAATGTGCCAGAGGGTATTTTAGTAAGTATTGATATGGTGTCTCGTTACCCTCATGACAAACTTGTTATTATTACAACAGGTAGTCAGGGTGAGCCAATGTCAGCACTTTACAGAATGGCATTTTCAGAGCATAGACGTGTTGAAATTGGTACAGGTGACTATGTTATAATTTCGGCAACACCTATTCCAGGTAATGAAAAAACAGTTGGTAAGGTTGTTGACGAGTTATTAAAGCGTGGTGCAGAAGTTGTATATGAAAAAATGTATGATGTTCATGTATCAGGTCACGCTTGTCAAGAAGAATTAAGACTTATAATGAGCCTTGCAAAACCTAAATTCTTTATTCCTGTTCATGGTGAGCAAAAACATTTAAGAAAACATGCTCAACTTGCAGAAAGTATGGGAATAAAATCAAACAATATTTTTATTGCTGACAATGGCAGACAACTTGAACTTACAAAACGTAAAATGACTGTTCTTGAAAATGTGCCTGCTGGTAAAGTTTTCGTTGATGGTTATGGCGTTGGTGATGTGGGTAATGCAGTTATTCGTGAGCGTAAGCGTCTTGCAGAAGATGGTCTTATGATTATCAACGTTGTAATTGAAAAAGATACAGGTATGATTGTTTCAGGTCCAGATGTAGTATCTCGTGGATTTGTATATGTCCGTGATTCTGAACAACTCATAACTGAAGTAAAGTTAGTTGCACAAATAGTTGTGGACGAATGCATACATGATGGTAATATTGAATGGGGTACAATCCGAAATAGAATTCGTGACGATATTTCACGACTTCTTTATGATAGAACAAAGCGTAGCCCTATGGTGTTACCATTAATCAGTGCCGTATAAAAGGTGTTATTATGAAAAAGTTAAGCATCGGTAAAATTGAGAATTTTATAAAACAGATGATAAGCACATATCCGATAACAACTCCTGCATTTGTTATCTGTATTTTGCTATGCCTTGTTTTATTTCTTTACAATGTATATTTTGCCGTTGCAGGACTTTTAATGACCGCAATACTTATAGTTATTGGGGTTGCAGTAAATAATATTAAGTATAAAAAACTTGAAGGTGCAGTTGCAGAACTTAACAAACGTATTTCAGCGGAAGAAAAATATGGTGAACTTCAGTATTTTCCTTTACCTGTGGCAATATTTGATAGTACTGATACAATATTATGGTATAACCAGTTGTTTTCTAATTCGTTTTTAAGTGATACAGAGTTATCTAATGCAGATATTAAGCAATTTACATCTGACCAAGGTGTTAGTATAATTCGTGAAAAACAATTGATTGAATGTGAATTTAATAATAAGAAATATACTGCTTTTCCATCAAATATTGAGTATAAAGATGAAACCGCATACGTTTTATATTTTATTGAAGATACAGAACTTAAAAATGTAAAAGTTAAGTATGAAAATTCTCGTCCGGTATTTTTAATCATAAATATTGATAGTGTTGAAGATGCAATAGGTGATTTGCGAGAAAGCCAACAATCAGATATTTTAGGTGATGTTGAGCAGTTGATTGAAAATTGGCTTGAAAATTATAATTGCATTTTCCGAAAAATAAATACTAATCGTTTTATTGTTATTTCAGATAATGAAAACCTTATTAAAATGAAAGAAGATAAGTTTTCAGTTTTATCTAAAGTTCGTTCCTATACATATAACGATAAGGTAGCAGGAATAACCTTGTCTATAGGTGTAGGTATAGGTGAAACTTTCCCTGATTGTGAAAAAAGTGCTCGTAAATCTCTTGATATGGCAATGGGCAGAGGTGGAGACCAAGTTGCTCTTAAAACCGCACAAAATGATTATGAATTTTTTGGTGGTGTTGCAAAAGGCGTTGAAAAGCGAACAAAAGTTAGAACACGAATGGTAGCTTCTGCAATAGGTGACAGTATAAATATCAGTAGTAATGTTCTTATTATGGGTCATCGTAATGCAGACCTTGATGCGCTTGGTGCATCTGTGGGCGTGTCTATGATTTGTAAAGCTTTAGGTAAAGATGCTAAAATAGTAATGTCATCAGAAACAACACTTGCAATGCCCCTTGCGAAACACTTAATTGCAAATGGACTTGACGATTTACTTGTTGAGCCAGAAGATGCTGAAGAATATATCAGTAGTAACACTTTGCTTGTGATTGTTGATACTCATAGAAAGAACTTTCTTGAATATCCTGAGTTGTTTGATATGGTGCAAAAAGTAATAGTTATTGACCACCATAGAAAAGCGGCAGACCATATATCAAAGTCAGTGATTTTCTATCATGAACCAAATGCTTCTTCTGCATCTGAAATGGTTACTGAAATTATTCAGTATGTGCCATTTGATGTAACTGTTTCAAAAATATGTGCAGAAGCTCTTATGTCAGGTATCACACTTGATACAAAGAATTTTGTAATGAAAACAGGTGTAAGAACATTTGAAGCGGCAGCATATCTTCGTTCATTAGGTGCTGACACTGTTACAGTTAAGCAGTTGTTTGCAAATAGTATGGAAACTCAAAAAGCTAAAAGTGAAATCGTAAAATCAGCATCAATGTATGGTGATTGTGCTATTGGTGTTGTTGATTTTATTGCTGATGATGTTCGCATTGTTGCAGGACAAGCGGCAGATGAACTTCTTAATATTGATGGAGTTAACGCGTCTTTTGTTTTGTTTAGCACAGGCGATTGTATAAATATATCAGCCCGTTCATATGGTGAAATAAATGTACAAGTTATAATGGAAGAATTAAATGGCGGTGGGCATCAGACTATGGCTGCAGCACAACTTCCGAAAGAAACTTTTGAAAATTCACTTGCATTACTTAAAAATGCAATAGATACAATAAATAATAAAGCAAACTAATCGAAAAGAGGTTATATATAATGGATGTTATTTTGAAAGCAGATGTTAAAGGGTTAGGTAAAAAAGGTGAAAAAGTAAAGGCATCAGATGGTTATGCAAGAAACTTCCTTTTTCCAAAAGGACTTGCAGTTGAAGCTAATGCTCAGAGTCTTACAGAGCTTCGTAATCGTGAGCAGTCAAATCAACACAAAATTGATGTTGAAATTGCAAATGCAAATGCTTCAAAAGCAAAACTTCAGGGTAAAGTTGTAAAAATCACTGCAAAAGCAGGTAATAATGGTAAACTCTTTGGTTCAGTAACTTCAAAAGAGGTTGCTGCTGAAATTGCAAAGCAATATGGTGAAAAAGTAGATAAAAGAAAAATCACAATGGATGATATTAAAAACTTTGGTTCATATAAAATTGAAGTTAAACTCTATACAAATATTGTAGCAGAAATGACTGTAATGGTAGGAGAATAATTTACAATCAATAATTGATGGAGAAGTATAAAGTTATGGAAATGAATTATTCAACAATTGATAATTTTAATTTGCCTCATAGTATAGATGCAGAACAAGCGGTGCTTGGCGCAATACTTAAAGACCCAGAGTGTCTTCATATAGTTGCAGATATGCTTAAAATTGAGCATATTTATATGCCACAACACAAAGCTATTTATACAGCAATTCTCAATATTGATACAATGGGTGAACACATTGACCCATTGGTTGTGCTTGAACAGTTGAAAAAAGACGGTGTTTATGATGACATCGGTGGTAAAGCATATCTTATGAAACTTGCTGAAGCTGTTCCATCAACAAAAAATGTTGAGTCATACATAAAAATCATTATTGAAAAATATTATCTTAGAACTTTAATGTTAATAGCTCGCGAAATTCTTGATGAAACAAGTGATGAGAGTGCTTCACCTGACCAGCTTCTCAATATGGCTGAACAAAAGATTTATGACATTCGCCGTGGTAAAAATACAGCTGGTCCATCAAAGGTAAGTGACATTATTGTTTCTGATGTTTTTGAGCGTCTTAAAAAACTTGCAAGTGCTGACCCTCAGGAAAAAGAGCAGTATATGGGTATTCCTACAGGTTTCTCATATCTTGATAAGGTTCTTGGTGGTGGTTTCCATCGTTCCGACCTTATAATTATAGGTGCTCGTCCTGCTATGGGTAAAACAAGTTTTGCTCTTAATCTTGCAAGAAATATTGCGATGAAAAAAAGAAAAGTGTTGTTTTTCTCACTTGAAATGTCAAAAGAGCAGTTAGCTCAGCGTATTATTTCAACTGAAGCAAGAATTATAAGTAATAAACTCAGAACAGGTGAAATAAATCAGGCAGACTGGGAAAGACTTGGTCTGGCTCTTCAAAATCTTGTTAATTGTGAACTTTATTTTGACGACAGTGCTAATATTAATGTTTCTGAAATGAAAGCACGTGCTATGCGTATGAAAGATGTTGATTGTATTGTTATCGACTACCTTCAGCTTATGTCAGGTACAAAACGTACAGATAACCGTGTAAATGAAGTTGCAGAAATTACTCGTGGACTTAAAATGATGGCTAAAGACCTTAATATTCCTGTTGTGACTTGTTCACAGTTGTCCCGTGGCGTTGCAAAGAATGCTAGTGACCATCGTCCACAAATGACAGACCTTCGTGAATCCGGTACTATCGAGCAGGATGCAGATATTGTTCTTATGCTTCATCGTGAAGATTATTATAAGCACGATACTGATGAAGGTGACGATACAGTAAGCGAAACAGCAAATATTGCAGAAGTTATTGTTGGTAAAAACAGACACGGCTCAACAGAAACTGTTAAGGTTGCATGGAATCCTGAGTTTACAATGTTCTCAACTCTTGAAAGGATTAAATATGACGACTAAAGTTATTAAAACAATAACAGAACATCATATGATTTCAAAAGGTGATGTTGTTGGAGTAGGCCTTTCTGGTGGTGCTGATTCCGTTGCACTTTTACATATACTCGCAAATAACAAGGAAGAACTTGGAGTTTCAAAAATCAAAGGAATTCATATTCATCATGGTATTCGTGGTGAAGAAGCTGACAGAGATTTGGATTTTTCAAAGAGTTTTTGTGAAAAGTTAGGTATAGACTTTGTTTGTTATTATGCCGATATTCCTGCCCAAGCGAAAAAAACAGGCGAGAGTATTGAAGAATGTGCAAGAAGAATAAGATATGATTTCTTCTCTAAATCAGGTTGCACAAAAATCGCAACTGCCCACAATCTTAATGATAATATAGAAACTGTAATTTTCAATTTAGCTCGTGGCACTTCAATTTCAGGTTTATGCGGTATTCCTTATGTGCGTGATATTTATATTAGACCACTTCTTGACCATACAAGAAGTGAAATTGAAGAATATTTAAAAGAAAACAAATTGGAGTTTGTTACTGATAGTACAAATTTGTGTGATGATTATACTCGCAACAAAATTCGTCACAATGTAATTCCACAGCTTTTTGAAATTAATCCATCTTTTAATGTGACATTTTCAAATTGTCTTGATTCAGTAAAACTTGCAAATGATTATATTTTACAAAACGCAGTTGAAATTCTTGAAAATGTAAAAAACATTGAAGAAAATAAATATGATTGCAAACAGATTAAGCAGTGTCACAATGCAGTTAAAAATAAAATAATTTTATTAATACTTAAAGAACAAGGTGTTCCAAATGTTACAAAAAAATACATTGATGCAGTTGCTCACATTATTGAAAATGGTGGCAAAGCAAGCCTTGGTGGTAATGTTACTGCTTATGTAGATTGCGAAAAACTTTGTTTTGGCGAAATCAAAGACATTGAGCATTTTGAAATACAAGTGAAAAGTAATGAAGAAAAAATTGAAACTCCCGTGGGAATGTTAACATTACGATACTTGTTCAAAGATGATTTACAAAATCTTAATAAAATTGAAATGCAAGATGTTATTGATTGTGATAAAATATGTGGTAGCTTGACAATTCGTAACAGAATTGAGGGCGATGCTTATCAACCTGCAAAAAGGGTAAACAAAAAACTGAAAAAACTTTTTAATGAAAGTGATGTTTCAGTGTATGAGCGTTCCAGAATGCTTATTATTTCAGATGATAACGGAATAATCTGGACTCAGTATTTTGGCGTTTCAGACCATTGTAAAATTAATAACAATACTAATAAAGGTATTATGATTTATGAGTTGGGGGAATAATAAAATGTTAAATGATATTGAAAAAGTACTTTTATCTGAAGATGATTTAAAAGATATAGTAACTCGTCTTGGTAATCAAATCAGTGAAGATTATAAAGATAAAAAATTAGTTCTTGTAAGTGTGCTTAAAGGTTCAGTAATCTTTATGGCAGATTTAATGAGAGCTATAACAGTACCTTGCGTTATTGACTTTATGTCAGTTTCAAGTTATGGTGCAGGTACAAAAACATCAGGTGTTGTTAAAATTATCAAAGACCTTGATACAGATGTTGTTGAAGGTGCAGATTTGCTTATTGTTGAAGATATTCTTGACAGTGGTGTAACACTTGACTATCTTATGAAAATTCTTTCTGCAAGAAATCCAAACAGCATTAAAATCTGTACATTACTTGATAAGCCTGAAAGAAGAAAAGCACCTATTAAGGCAGATTATGCAGGTGCACAGATTCCTGATGCCTTTGTTGTAGGCTATGGACTCGATTTTGATGAGAAATACAGAAACTTACCATTTGTTGGTGCGTTAAAACCATCAGTTTACGAAAAATAAACAGACCCAATACACAGGAGTGAAAAAACAAATTGAAAAAATTTAACTGGAAAGTTATTGTCCCATATGTGTTGATTCCGGTAGCATTTATTGCAGTAATTTACATGTATATGGGTAAAGAACAGCAAAAAGAATTAAAATATTACGAAGTTGTTGAATTCTTCGATAATGGTCAGGTTGCAGAAGTTGATTTGAATATGAACAGCGGTGCAATGACATTTAAACTCGAAGGTGAAGACAAAATATACAAATATACAGTGCCTAATGTAAATCTCTTTTTAAATGATGTTCATGATGAATTAAGAGAATACAATAAGAAAAATCCTGATAAGCCTGTAGAGTTTGATTATAAGGCAGGTAATTCAGGCTCTTGGATTTTAAGTGTATTACCATCATTGTTGCTCACTTTAGGTCTTATTGTGCTTATGAGCATTATGTTCAAGAAAATGAACAGTTCAATAAGTAATGAAAGCAATCGAGCAATCAATTTTGGTAAAGCAAGGGTAAAACGTGCTGATGATGAAACAAAGAAAGTAACATTTAAAGATGTTGCAGGTGCAGACGAAGAAAAAGAAGAACTTACAGAACTTGTTGAGTTCCTTAAATCGCCTGAAGAATTTTCAAAACTTGGAGCTCGTATTCCAAAAGGCGTATTGCTTGTAGGCCCTCCAGGTACAGGTAAAACACTTCTTGCTCGTGCAGTAGCAGGTGAGGCAAATGCACCATTCTTCTCAATTTCAGGTTCTGACTTTGTAGAAATGTATGTTGGTGTAGGTGCATCTCGTGTTCGTGACTTGTTCAAAGAAGCAAAGAATACTCAACCATCAATTATCTTTATTGATGAAATTGACGCTGTTGGTCGTCATAGAGGCGCAGGTATGGGTGGCGGTCACGACGAGCGTGAGCAAACACTTAACCAGTTGCTTGTTGAAATGGATGGCTTTGGTGCAAACGAAGGCGTAATCGTTATTGCTGCAACTAACCGTCCTGATATTCTTGACCCTGCACTTCTTCGACCTGGTCGTTTTGACCGTCAGGTTACAGTTGGTTATCCTGATGTTAAGGGTAGAGAAGAAATCTTGCAAGTACACGCTAAAAATATACCATTAGCACCTGATGTTGACTTGCATCAGATTGCTGCAACAACAGTTGGTTTTACAGGTGCAGACCTTGAAAATCTTCTTAACGAAGCAGCACTTCTTGCGGCAAAACGTAAGAAACTTGCAATCACAATGGATGAAATCGAAGAAGCAACAATGAAAGTTGTTGTTGGTAGTGAAAAGAAATCACGTAAAATTTCAGATAAAGACAAAGAAATTACTGCTTATCACGAGGCAGGTCATGCAATTTCATCATATTATCTTGATAATCAAGACCCTGTTACACACATTTCAATCGTTCCTCGTGGAATGGCAGCAGGCTTTACACTTTATACACCTGAAAAAGACAATGCACATATGCTTAAATCTCGTATGCTTGATGATATTGTTTCACTTCTTGGTGGTCGTGTTGCAGAACAGATTATTTTCAATGATATTTCAACAGGTGCATCAAATGATATTCAGCGTGCATCTGAAATTTCAAGAAATATGATTACAAAATATGCTATGAGTGAAAAACTTGGTCCTATTGCATTTGGCTCAGGAAATAACGAAGTATTCCTCGGTAAAGATTATAACCATATGAGAAACTATTCTGAAAATATTGCAGCAGTAATCGACGAAGAAGTTGAAAGAATTATCTGTGATGCCTATAACAGAACTGAAAAAATTCTTACAGAGCATATTGACCAGCTTCATATTGTTGCTAAAGCTCTTATCAAACTTGAAAAGATTGATAAAGAACAGTTTGAGTCACTTATGACAACAGGTGAGTTACCACAAGAGCCTGTTAAAGAAGAAACAGAAGAAGTTGTAGAATTTACAGAAACAGTTGAGGAAACTGTTGAAGAAATCAGCAAAACTACTGAAAATACTGATAATGTATAATATTGCATAAATCAAAAGAGCAACAGACTTTAAAATCTGTTGCTTTTTTTGTGATTTTTAGATTGATTTTTTCAAATAAATAGTATACAATATAAGTTAATATTTTCACGCGTTAAAGCGTTGCAACAAATAGCAAATTCATGGAGTGAGAGAGAATGAAACTCAACGGTTCAGAAATTTTAACTGAAGTTTTAATAGAGCAGGGGGTTGACACTGTTTTCGGTTATCCGGGCGGTGCTGTCCTTAATATTTATGATGCTCTTTATAAATATAGCGATAAAATCAAGCATATTTTGTCAGCTCACGAGCAAGGTGCTTCTCACGCTGCTGACGGATATGCACGAGCAACTGGTAAAACAGGTGTGTGTATTGCTACAAGTGGTCCAGGCGCTACAAACCTTGTAACTGGTATCGCAACTGCTTATATGGATAGTGTTCCTATGGTTGTAATTACTGGTAACGTTGGTAAGAGCCTTATTGGTCGTGACGCTTTCCAGGAAGTTTATATTACAGGTATTACAATGCCTATTACAAAGCATAACTATATGGTGCAAAATGTAGAAGAACTTGCTGATACAATTCGTGAAGCATTCCGTATTGCAAATTCAGGCAGAAAAGGCCCAGTTCTTATTGATATTACAAAAGATGTAACTGCAGCAGTAACTGATTTTGAAAGAAAAGAAAAAATTGAAATCAAAGACGATACAGTTATTAATGAAGATGAACTTAAAACAGTAGCAGATATTATTAATAAAGCAAAAAAACCTGTTGTAATGTTTGGTGGTGGTGTTGTTTCATCAAATGCATCTGACCTTGCATTAGAGCTTGTTGAAAAAGCAAATATTCCTGCTTGTCATACTCTTATGTCAGCTGGTGTAATTGGTTATAATAATCCACTTAATCTTGGTCTTTTAGGTATGCACGGTAGCTATACAACAAATAAGGCTGCTGATGAAGCTGACGTGCTTATAGCTATTGGTACTCGTTTTTCTGACCGTGTAGCACTTGATACAAACGACTTTGCAAAAAAAGCAACAATTATTCAGATTGATATTGACCTTAGTGAAATCAATAAAAACGTTGCGGTTGACCATTATGTAATCGGTGATGTTAAAACTGTACTTAATGCTCTTTTACCACTTGTTGAAAAGCAGGAAAGAAAAGAATGGATTAAAATGCTTGAGGTTTATAAGGATGTTGATTATAAACCACAGGACGACGATTCACAGATTCTTCCTCATCAGTTAATCGGTGCAATCTGCGATATGGCAGGGGAGGACACAGTAGTCGTAACTGACGTTGGTCAGCACCAGATGTGGGCTGCACAGTATGTTCACCATATTAATCCAAGAGGTTTCCTTACAAGTGGTGGTCTCGGTACAATGGGTTACGGTTATGGTGCTGCAATCGGTGCAAAGGCTGCTCTCGGTGACAGCAAAAAGGTTGTACATATCACAGGTGATGGTTCATTCCACATGAATCTTAACGAAGGATGTACAGCAGTAAGCTATAATCTTCCTGTTATCACAGTTATTATGAACAATACAGTTCTCGGTATGGTTCGTCAGTGGCAGCGTTGCTTCTATGGCAAGCGCTTTTCAGAAACTGACCCACATCGTAAGACAGACTTTGTTAAACTTGCAGACGGTTTT
>JAZLBG010000091.1:0-7865 GCA_045613585.1 Candidatus Fimenecus sp.
GTCAACGAAGTTGACTGAGGGGTAGTCAAAAACGCCTATTAAAGCCTATCTCTCCCTCCGTCAACGCTAACGCGTTGCCACCTCCCTCGTCAGAGGGAGGCAAAACAACACCATTCAATGAGCCCGACAAACTCCAATTTGTCTAACAAAAAAGGACGTTGTGACAATCACAATGTCCTTTTTATTTTTACTTAAACTTTTTAGTTGCTTTACAGATATTCGATGTTATTAATTTGGGTCATATTCTTTAATCTCATAATAAGACCAGAATCTTTCACCGTCATCCTTTACCTTGATTTTAGCTATCATCTGTTTTGTAGAAAGAAGGTCTCTGACAACATTTTCACCTTCATCGTAGCAGAAATAATGCTCTATAACAATTTCGTATTTACCATCAACAACAGGTGAGGAAACGATATCATATTCATCCCATCCTTCACTTGCATCTCCTATGCCACCAGCAGGAATGCCTCTGTAAACATAGTCACCATGTACATAACTTTCCTCTGAAACGTAGTTTTCATCAAATTCTACATTGAAAACTTCTTCACAGAGCCATTTTACATTCTTTTTAGGAAGTCTTATGTAACCATCATACTCATCGTTTCCGGTGAATTTTCTTTTTGGGTCGGATTCTGAACAGTGGTATTTTTGTTGTACCTCCCACCAGTCATCATTTGAATAATCTTCAAAATAGAGTAAGTACAAAGCTCCAACATCTCCAAATGTAGTTGTAAGTTCGCACTCTATAAATGAAACTATTTCAAATGTATCACGACTATAATCGTAATAATATAAGATTGGCAGTGATGAGTTGAAAGACTCCCAATCTGCATATGTTGCTTCAATAAACTTGTCAGCATCATCTGCATTTTCATTATTATCTGCGGTTGTGACTTCATCATTATTTTCAGATGTGTCTTCATCATTATTTTCAGATGTGTCTTTATCATTATTTTCAGATGTGTCTTTATCAGGGGAAACAATTGGTTCGCCGCTGAGGTTAACAGCATCGATAGCACTTTCATTTTCACCATCAACCTTAACATCTATGATAACAACAGGTGTAGTTTCCTCTCCGATTGTATAGTAATCATCAAGTGCATCTTCATATCCTGATACATAATCATCAACAATATCTTTATATCCTGATGCGTAATTGTCTACTACGTTTTCATAATCTGAAAGATAGTCATCAACCATATTTTCGTATTCGGATACATGTTCATCTAAAGATTCAATGTTTGTAGATGAAGCTGCAGTAAGTGTAATTCTGTAATCACCATCAGCAAGGTCGAGATTGTAAACCGGTTCAGATGTTGTATCAACTATTACTTTGCTTCTTGCACAGATAGCTTTGATAGCTCCACCGATAATATATTTTTCAACCTTGATTTCATAAGCTCCCACAGGGAAGTTTACTTCATCATATACATACAATTCTGTTTGATTTTTGAGTACAGGGAAATCTTCGTGGTATGTAACGCCTTCAGCTTTTGTTTCACTGATATTTTTAACAGCAAAAATTACTACTGGGATTGCACTACCTATAAGAAGTACGAAAACCAGTAAAAGAGCTAAAATAATTAAAAGATTTTTACTGTTGTTTTTCTTCTTTTTCACAGGTGCAACCTGAGGATTTACAACAGGCTTCTGCTGAGGTGTAACTGGCTTTGGTTGTTCAACCGGTTGAGTGTTAGCAGGTGCTGGTGGTGGCTCGATAGGGGTTCCACATTTTGGGCAGAAGGATGTCCTATCATTTAATTGGTTTCCGCATTTAGTGCAAAACATTTTTCTCATTCCTTTTTATTTAAAATTTTTTAAAGCTCATTATTGTTTGCTGTTTCAGCAGTCTTTTCAGACTTAGATTGTGTCGGATTCCCTTTTCTCTTAAGTGTTTTTACTGCTCCTACAACTGATGGTGAAAGTATGATGTTTATAACAAGT
Source organism: Candidatus Fimenecus sp. (assembly GCA_045613585.1). GTDB lineage: Bacteria > Bacillota > Clostridia > Oscillospirales > Acutalibacteraceae > Fimenecus. The sequence goes on from JAZLBG010000091.1 coordinate 1,948, forward strand.
TCAAAAATGAAGTTCATACCCACAAGTCCAACAATCATATATACGAAGGCGTTTTCAAAGCCTAATCCGAAAGCCCATTCTTTGATTGTTTCAAAGAAGAAAAGTTTACAGCCGATAAGAAAAATTCCCGTGTTTGTTACTGGTACAAGAATTGCTGAAACAATAACTGCAAAATAAGTGTTGATTTTTTTCAATAAATCAAAGGCTAATCCACCTACAAAACCGGCAAGAGTACCCTTCAAAATTACCGTTATGACAGTACCTAGTGGGTTAATGGCGAGAAAAGCCGATGCATCTCCTGAAAGAAGTACAACCACACTAAAAACAAGGCCTAACCAAGTGCTGGCATATTTTCCGCAAAGAGATGCGCCAATAACAATAGGAATAAGCACAAGTGAAACTGAAAATGTGCCTAATTTGATTGACGCACCAATAAATTGGAAAACAATTACAATAGCGGTAAGGATTCCCGTAGTTGCAAGTGTGACCGCTTTTTTATGGTTGAATTTTTTGGTTGCCATTTATATTCCTCCTTGCTGCTGCTCCATAAAGGATGCAACGCAATAAAATTGACAAATAACAGCCTCCCTGCTTGATGGGGAGGTGTCATTTTCATAAGAAAATGACGGAGGGACTATTTGTTTTTCTCGTAAATTGATTTAAGTCCCTTAAGAATTAAATCCTGGTCAAGCACCATTTCGCGCCTGCATACTGGGGCAATAAAAGATGCTATTCCTCCTGTTGCAATAATGGTTTTTGGCTCACCTAATTCATCTATAAATCTATCAACAAGCCCATCAATCATAGAAGCTGTACCAAGAACTATTCCACTTTGCATACTTTCAATAGTGTTAGTTCCGCAAGCTTTTTTTGGTGGCTCAAGTGGAATTGCAGGTAAAAGTGAGCTGGTGTCAGTAAGTGCTTTAAGTGAAATTGCAACACCTGGGGCAATCATACATCCCCTGAAATTGCGATTTTCATCAACTGCACAAATTTTTGTAGCAGTACCTAAATCTACAATAAATGCAGGTAAAGGGTAACTGCATACTGCACCAACTGCACCCGCTGCTAAATCTGCACCAAGTTGAGCAGGATTATCAATAAGAATGTTAAGCCCTGTTTTAACTCCAGGCCCAAGTACAACAACTTTTTTGTTTGTAAGACGCTTAACGGCGTTTTTAATATGAACAGTAATTTCAGGTACAACTGAAGAAATTACAGAGCCCTCAATGTCACATACTTTAATGTTATAAACAGAAAAGATGTTTACAAAATCAACTGCAAATTGGTCGTCAGTTTTCTGACGGTCAGTTGAAATGCGAGCACTCATAGTAAGAGTGTCACCATCAAAAATACCAAGATTTATATTTGTATTACCAATATCAACTGTAAGAAGCATTTTCTCACCTCATAAAAACAATATAATAATTATATATCATTTTTGATTGTTTAGCAAGTGGATTTGTGTTACAATATGTAAAGTAAATGTCATTCTGAGCGAAGCGAAGAATCTCTATCATAGTGAACCGATGAATTACAGAGATTCTTCGTCACTACGCTCCTTAGAATGACTAATCACAGAAATTTGGTGGTGAAACAATGCTCTGTAATCTCTGTCCGCGAAATTGCAATGCAGAAAGAACTGAATATACTGCCAACGGATTTTGCAAAATGCCAGAAAATCCTGTATTGGCAAGGGCTGATATTCATAATTGGGAAGAGCCTTGCATAAGTGGTGAGCGTGGTACAGGTGCAATCTTTTTTTCAGGTTGCTCTCTTAAATGTTGTTTCTGTCAGAATTACCCCATAAGTCACGAAAACAAGGGCGAAGCAATTACAACTGCGCGACTTATTGAAATTATAAAAGAATTAGAAAATAGGGGAGTCCATACAATTGATTTTGTAAATCCTACTCACTTTTCACATATTATAATTGATGCACTTTCACAGTATAAACCTCAAGTGCCTGTTGTGTATAATTCGTCTGGTTATGATAACGTTGAAACTTTACAAAAACTTGAGGGGCTTGTTGATGTCTATCTTCCTGACTTAAAATATTTCAGTAGTGAAAAATCAACTGGTTATGCAAAATGTCCTGATTATTTTGAAAAGGCAAGCAAGGCAATACTTGAAATGCACCGTCAACAACCTGAAACAGAGTTTAAAGATGGCATAATTCAAAAAGGACTTATAATCCGTCATCTTGTGTTGCCTAAAAACATAGATGAAAGTAAAAATATAATTTTGTGGATTAAAGAAAACCTGCCAAGTAACACATATATCAGTATTATGAGTCAATATACACCTTATGGTAATATTTCTCAATTCAAAGAATTAAATCGTCGTCTTACTACTGCTGAATATAATAAAGTTGTAGATTTCTTTGTTGAATTGGGACTCCAAAATGGCTTTATGCAAGAAAAAACATCATCACAAACAAAATATATACCTGATTTTGACTTAACAGGCGTAAAATAATATTGAAATATATAAAAAGTATGATATAATTTTTACATAAAATTTAAGAAAGAAGGATTTCAAAATGAAAGGATTTTTCAAAGAATTTAAAGAATTTGCTATGCGCGGCAACGTAATCGACCTTGCAGTCGGCGTTATCATCGGCGGAGCTTTCCAAGCAATCGTAACATCACTTGTTAATGATATTGTAATGCCACTTATCGGTATTATCACAAAGAATGATTTTGCATCAAAGTTTGTTCAACTTACAGGCAGAGAAACTCTTTATGCAACAATTGAAGAAGCAACAGAAGCAGGCGTTGCAATTCTTACTTATGGTAACTTTATCAGTGCTGTAATCAATTTCATCATTATGGCATTTGTTATTTTCTTATTTGTTAAGGGTCTTAACAAGCTTACAACTCTTGGCAAGAAAGAAGAAGTTGTTGAAGAAGCAGTTCCTACAACAAAGGTTTGCCCATTCTGTAAGAGTGAAATTGCTATTGATGCTACAAAGTGTGCTCACTGTACATCTGACGTTGAATAATTATGTATAAGCTAGGCTTTATAGGTTGTGGCAATATGGCTACTGCCATACTTAATGGGGTAGTTAAGTCACAATATGTAAATGGTGCAGATATTTGTGTTTTTGATACTTGTACTCAAAAAGCAAATGACCTTAAAAATAATTTAGGTGTTGATGTTTTAACATCTGCCATAGAAGTTGCAGAAAAAGCTCAGGTGGTAGTTCTTGCAGTGAAACCACAGGTATTTCCTCAGGTGTTACCAGAGATTAAAGACACACTTTCTGAAAATGGTAATGCACTTGTATCAATTGGTGCAGGCAAAACAATTTCATACCTTTGCTCATTCCTTGAAAGTAATACTCCTGTTATTCGCGTTATGCCAAACATTAATGCAACAGTAGGGGCTTCAATGAGTGCAGTGTGCAAAAATGAGAAAGTGACTTATGCTCTTCTTGATTTTGTAAAGGGCTTGTGTCAATCTTTTGGTGATGTTATTGAATTACCTGAAAGTCAGTTTTCAATATTTTCAGTAATTGCTGCTTGCTCACCTGCATACACATTTATGTTTATTGACTCAATGGCTCGTGGCGCAGAAAAGAATGGGTTAAAGCGTGAAGATGCACTTAAAATTTCTGCACAAGCGGTACTTGGCAGTGCTAAAATGATGCTTGAAAGTGAAGAATCCCCATGGGCACTTATAAATAGCGTGTGCTCACCTGGTGGCACAACTATTGAGGGTATAGCAACTTTGCAAAAAGAAGAATTTGACAAAGTTGTTATGGATGCAGTTAGGGCATCATACGAAAAAGATAAAAGAATGTAATAAAAATTTAAGCATAGATTTCGGTCTATGCTTTATTTTTTTGTTTTTTTGTGTTAGAATAAACTAAATAAAGTGATATTATTGTCTTTGACAATAGTGATATTGAAACTTGCAGTTTCAGTTATATTTTATTCGTACCAACTTGCGAAGCAATATAACTCGCCGCAAGGCGAATAAAACTGCCGAAAGTATTCGGCATAAAAGGTGATTTTATGATTATTAATGGTTTTCAAAAATTAACATTACTTGATTATCCTGGCAAAGTTGCTTGCACTATTTTTACAGCAGGGTGTAATATGCGCTGTCCTTTTTGTCATAACGCTTCACTAGTAACTCATATTGATAGCGAAAATATATTCAATACAGATGATATTTTAAATTATCTTGAAAAGCGTCAGGGTATTTTAGAGGGGGTTTGCATTACAGGTGGTGAGCCACTTTTGCAACCTGATATTAAAGAGTTTATTTCCGAAATCAAAAAACTTGGTTATTCAGTTAAGCTTGATACAAATGGCACGTTCCCTGAAAAGCTCAAGGATTTAGTTGATAATGGACTTGTTGACTATGTTGCTATGGACATTAAAAATAGTAAAGCAAAATACAAAGAAACCGCGGGCATAGAGAATCTTGACTTATCAAAGATAGAAGAAAGTGTTGAATTTTTAATTAACAGTAAGTTGGATTTTGAATTCAGAACAACTATCGTTAATGAATTTCATACTGTTGATGACATACAAGATATTGTGGTCTGGATTAGTGGCGCACACAAGTACTTTTTACAAAATTTTGTTGATTCAGGTGACCTTATAGGTGACACTTTAAGCCCTGTAACCCTTGATATACTTAAGAAAATGCAAGAAAAAGCCATAGAAATTATACCGAATACTCAAATTCGCGGAATTTCATAAAAACCACAAAAAACACAATATATTGTGTAAAAACCTATTGACAAAACACTATATATGTACTATAATAAATCTCGCTATCCCCAAGGAATTAGCGGGATTTATTCTTTTAATAAACAGAAATAAAAATTGTAGGGAGGACAAAATATGTATAACGTACTTAAAAGAGATGGCAAAATAGCAAGTTTTGACGTTAAAAAGATTGCAGACGCTATTACACAAGCATTTGAGGCTTGTAACAAACAATTTAACCCTGATATTATCGATTTCTTAGCACTTAAAGTTACTGCAGATTTTGAACCAAAAATCAAAGATGGTAACGTAGCAGTTGAAGATATTCAGGATAGTGTTGAATCAGTTCTTATTAAAGCAGGTTATGATGATGTTTCAAAAGCATACATTATCTATCGTCGTCAAAGAGAAAAGGTTCGTAACCTTAACGCAACAATGGTTGACTACAAGGCAATTATCGATAACTACCTTAATGTTAACGACTGGCGTGTTAAAGAAAACTCAACAGTTACATATTCAGTTGGTGGTTTGATTCTTTCAAACTCTGGTGCTGTTACTGCTAACTATTGGCTTTCAGAAATCTATGATGATGAAATCGGCAACGCTCACAGAAATGCTGATATTCACATTCATGACCTTTCAATGCTTACAGGTTACTGTGCAGGTTGGTCACTTAAACAGCTTATTACAGAGGGCCTTGGCGGTGTTCCAGGTAAAATCACTTCTGCACCAGCTGCTCACCTTTCAACACTCTGCAACCAGATGGTAAACTTCCTTGGTATTATGCAGAATGAATGGGCAGGCGCTCAGGCATTCTCATCATTTGATACATATTTAGCTCCTTTCGTAAAGGTTGATAACCTTTCATATAAAGAAGTTAAACAGTGCATTCAGTCATTTATCTATGGTGTAAATACTCCATCTCGTTGGGGTACACAGTCTCCATTCACAAACATTACTCTTGACTGGACAGTTCCAAACGACCTTGCAGAACTCAACTGTATCATCGGCGGTAAGGAAGCTGACTTCCGTTACAAAGACTGTCAGAAAGAAATGGATATGGTCAACAAAGCTTTCATCGAAATTATGATTGAAGGCGATGCTAACGGCAGAGGTTTCCAGTATCCAATCCCAACATATTCCATCACTAAGGACTTCGACTGGAGCGAAACAGAAAATAACAAGCTTCTGTTT
>JAZLBG010000092.1:0-8035 GCA_045613585.1 Candidatus Fimenecus sp.
GGACGGGACGAGTACCCGGTGAAACACTTGATTTCTATATTATCTGTCCCCTTGCTGAAAAAGCTGAAGACGGCAAATGGAAAGAAAGCAAACTTGAAGATGTTAAAAATTATATTTTGGAGCAGATGTAACAAAAAAAGGGATTGGTTTTCACCAATCCTTTTTTGTTTTACCAAGTATTAACTTTTTCAATATGCACAGGATATGTTAAATAGAAATTATAACTTTCCAACCTTCTCATATAAGAATCATTGGTATGAGCACAAATCAGTATTTCGCCATCTGTGTCAAATTCAGTTACAACAAGGGAATGATAAAGTCTTTGACCGTTACTTAAAAATATTACATCACCAAGCTGTATTTCACTTAAATTTACATCTCTACCAACAGGTCCTACACTTTCATTTGTTGTTAAAAATCTATATAAATATTCAACTCCTGACCAAGCAGCAGAACGATTATCTGGTGAAATATAATACCAACCATAATCGCGAGTATAATTCATTACTCCCGCACCTGCATAAATGCATTGTGATGCAAAATTAGTACAATCCCCACCTATTCCGTGAAAATCAAAATACTGTGGATTTCTTGATAACGCCCACCTTTTAGCATATTCAACAGCATTATTTCTGTTATATTCAAAACTTCGCATAAAAAAATCACCCTATACAGTTTATGTATAGAGTGATTTATATGTACTATTTCCAATAATCAGTTTCGTGAGGTAAATCTATATTCTTTGCCTTGAAAATTGGCTCAACACCATTTTTTCTTTGAGTTTCGTAATCTTTTAATGCTCTGTAAACATATTTACCTAAATAAAGAATTATAGGCATATTAATAATTGTCATAGCTCCCATTGTTACATCAGCAATACCCCAAAGCAAATCCGCGCTGAGTCCTGCACCAAGTAAAATAACCAAAGATGCAATAACATAATATATTCTCATAAATGTTTTACTTGGCATTTTCTTAAAAATAAAGAATATTGCCTTATCAACATAATAAAGGTTACCTATAAGAGTAGTAAAAGCGAACAAAATCATAGCAATAGTAATAAAGATTGGTCCAAAAGCACCAAAAGTTTCTGTAAGTGCTTTTTGAACATAAGGCGCACCTGAAAGTTCTGCAGTTGGTTCAACACCTGAACTCATACACATAAATGCAGTTGCAGAACAAATAAGAATTGTATCAATAAATACTGATAGCACCTGAACAAGACCTTGTTTAACTGGATGATTAACTTCTGCTGATGCAGATGCATTTGGTGCAGAGCCAACACCCGCCTCATTGCTGAAAAGACCACGCTTGATGCCATAAATTACACAAGAACCACTGAAACCACCAAAAATAGCTTTGAAGTCAAATGCTTCTGCGAAAATTGTTTTAAAAATATCAGGTAAAAGACCAATATTCATAAATACAATTACAAGTGCAATAAGAATATATGCCACACCCATAAATGGTACAAGTGTACTAGTAACTTTTAAAATACGCTTACCACCACCAAAAAGGCAGAAACCAACAACTACAGCAACAATAAGACCAATAATCCATGGTGATGATTCAGCATTATAGAATTCATAACTTGAAAATGTTGACTGCAAGTTGTATGATGCAAGCATATTAAAGCCAAAACCATAAGTAACTATCAAAAGAATTGAGAACACAATAGCAAGAGGTCTACATTTAAGAGCAGATTCAATGTAATAAGCAGGTCCGCCATAGCTTCCATCAGGACCTTTTTTCTTGTAAATCTGTGCCAGTGTACTCTCAACAAAAGCAGATGCACTACCTACAACAGCAATAACCCACATCCAGAAAACTGACCCAAAACCGCCAAGGCAAAGTGCAGTTGAAACACCAATGATATTGCCTGTACCTACACGAGAAGCAGTTGAAACCATAAGTGCCTGAAAAGAAGATACACCATTACTATCTTGTGGTTTTTCCATTACTGCACGAAACTGTTCTTTGAACAATCTAAATTGAACGAATTTTGTTCGGAATGTAAAGAATAATCCACCAAAAACAAGAATGATAATAAGAATGTAACTGTACAACGCATCATTTACAGTATTAATAATTTCTTCGAACATACAATACTCCTTAAAACATAATGTAGAGATTATATATTATATATAATAAAATGTCAAATGAATATAAACAAAAGTCTTGATTTTAAAATTACTTTCATATATAATAATTATCTGTTGATATGGAGAGTTGTCCGAGCTGGTCGAAGGAGCACGACTGGAAATCGTGTAAACTGCTAAAACGGTTTCGAGGGTTCGAATCCCTTGCTCTCCGCCAAAAACAACTGTAATCTAACAATTAGATTGCAGTTATTTTATTTTTATGATAAAATTATTAAAAACAATGGAGTTTGCAATATTTATGTTAAAAAGAATTAAATCTTACTTACAAGAAAATAAAATTTATTTTTTTGAAAAAACATTGAATATATTCAATAAAGAAATACTACAAATTGAATTCACTATAAATAAAATATTTAAAAGACATTACAACTTCTTTTTTATTGAGTCAAACGATATGAAAGAAATAGAAAATATTGTTCTTCATTTATCAGAAAATAAAGAATTGTTTACAACTTATATATATTTGTTTTGTAAAACAGAACTAAAAATCAGTGATGATAAATTAACATACCTATCAACAAATGCAAGTCAAATTATTAATTGTATTTATTATAACGATACATTAAATGAATTAAAGTATATCAACGATGTTGATACACCCAAAATCATTAAGCAACTAATTAAATATTTAACCGCATAAAAAGAGCCTATCATATGATAGACTCTTTTCTTATGTTTAATTATTCGACTGTAACTGTTCCATCTTCATAAACTGTGATTTTGTCACCTGTTTTAACTGTGTTAAGGAACTCTTCACCAAGACAGTCAACTGTTGGCATTGGAGTATCAGTCCAAACAGAACCGATAATTGCACCTGCTGCTGCAAGAGAATCAATATGCTCTGAGAAAAGCATACACGCAGGACATCTCTCCATAACCTTTGCACAATATAAAACGAGACCACCGGTTGTTGAACCAATTGTTTGTGGAAGGCAAAGTGCTGCGCCTGTCATTGGTTTTTCATAGATATCAGCATTATTCTGGTCACCACATTTAGCTTCTTTATCACCAAACTGTAATGCACCCTGGAAAGAAGCAAGTGTATTGAAACCACCGTGTGAAACAAGAGCTGTTGCTGTTGCAGTGCCAGGTACTACTGGACGACCTTTGAATGTTTTCATTTTATTTTGCCTCCTTTGTAATAATGTCAAGAATTTCTTCGCTTGTATAGTAACGAGATGTTGTATATGTACGAAGTTTATTTGAGTTTGTAATTACAGGCATTTTCTTTGCAAGTGGGTTGTTCATATACATAAGTGGGCAAATGTAGCTGAGAACCACACCTGTTGATTGAAGTTTAGCATACAAATCAGTCTTTTTAAACTCATCACAAACTGCAGGAGGAGCTGTAAATACTGTAGGAATTGAAACTTTCTTAAGACCATTCTTTTTAAGGCCTTCATAAACAACGTTTGTCCACTCTTTAAGCTGAGCCATTGTCATGTGAGGACAACCAACAAAACAAAGTTTTGGAGTAGCGTCAGGATTTTTCCACATAACTGGATATGATGCCTTTACTCTTTCAAGTTCAGCATCATCAATAACATAAACCTGTGCATTTTCTGCAACGAGTGAGTCACCCATTTCAACTGCCTCAGGAGTAAGTCCATCAATATGGTAAAGACCAACAGCACCGTTTGATGCACAAGCTGCACCAAAATCCTTAAGATATGCTTTTGCATCGTCGTTAAGGTTGTTGCCAAGCCATTCAGTCATACCTTTAACAAACGGAACATCTTCCATAACTTTCATACCGATAGCAGAGCCTAATATCTGTGCTTCAGGTTTCTTTGAGCATTTAACTTCGATAATCCAAGTTGCTTTTCTGCCTTCATCAGTAAGAAGACCAAAATCAGGCACAAAACCTGCAATTGAGCCCATCATTTCAATAAGACCTGAGTTACGATTACAACGAGCACCGATAACTGAGTTTGCGTATGCAACTGCGCTAGATTCTGCCCAAGAAAGAATATCGCCTTTCTTTGGTGTATTGCCTACTTCATCAAGATAGCACGCACAAGTATACGCATCATCATTTAAAAGACCCATTTTACGAAGTTGTTCGTTATAAGAATCCTGTTTTGAATACATAAACTTTTTGAAAACAAAGTTCTTTAAGAAATCTGATGGAACTGCTGGGTCAAATGGTTTAGGGTCAACTGAGAATTTCTGTTTTGATACTACACCCGCATTGAGAAGCTGGTCCATTAAATCGAAAACAGGAGTCATCATCTTGAGACCAAAACTTGTAACAAGATGTCCCTTATCGCTTGTTACTGGTACCATTCTTTCTGCGCCGAAAGTTTCACCATACATAACAAGTGTTTTCATAACCTTAGCCATAACTTCGCCTTGTTCGCCATTAAGCATTGCCTGCTGTTCGGCAGTTAACTGCATTGCCATTGTTATAACACCTCTTTTATAAGATTAACAAATTTTTAACAATATTAGTTTACTCCTAATATTAAAAAGTGTCAACGAATTTTGATATTTTTATCAAAAAATTAACTGCCGATTTTAAATCAGCAGTTAATATAATTACAATTCTTCTATTTCGCCACTTTTAAACTTAAAAATGCGTAAAGCGTCATCTAATTTAACTTCACCATCACCGGTAGTATCAGCAGCAACTTTAGCAGATTCCGAAAGTTTAATTTCGCCAGATTTATATTTAAAAATTGTAAGTGCATCTTTAATAGTAATTTCATTATCAGCGTCAATATCGCCTTTTTTCACATTACTTGTAACCGTTATTTCACAAGTTGCAGTGCACTCACCAACTTTAGCAGTTATTGTTGCAGTTCCCTCACTGATTGCAGTAAGTTTGCCTTTTGAAACCATAACTACTTTTTCATTTGAAGAAACCCATTTGACAGTTTTATCATCTGTAGTTGTTGAAGGATTGAATGAAACGGAAAGCGAAACAGTGTCACCAGTAAACATAGTTAACGACGACTTATTTAATGTTATACTTTTTAATGGAATTCTTTCAAGGTCACTGCGTATAATTTCAACTTGATAAGTACGTTTATCACCATTTTCAGCCGCAACAACAACTTTTACAATATTTTTACCTTCATTTAACGAAATATTCCCTGTTCCTTTAACTTTAGCTTTTGAATTAACTGTTGTTGCAGAAATCTTAACTGATGATACCGAAGTAGGAACTTCAATTGTATAGCCACTGGTTTTTGCTGCATCAAAACCAAAAGTATAATTATTGATTGTGAGTGAAGAAAGCCAATTATTAGGGTTAGCGTTACTTGCCTCAGGAAGTGCACAAGGTTTTTCAGGCATATTACGATAATATGGAACAATAAAAGTAAAATTGGTATCAATAGCATCTAACCCAAGATATGTTTTTCTGATGACTTTTGATTCAGATGCTGGAGCTCCAATATTTTGCATATATTGATGATAACGATTATTTATAACATCAAATTTTTGATAATATAAAGTGTTTTGATTTCTATCAATATAACCATTTGCAATCCATTTTGCACCACCAAGAATTGCTTTGTAAGGAGTATTCCAAGGCAACAAATATTTTTCTTTATCCTCAGCAGAAGATGTTACACCTGAAGCATATCTTAAACCATTTGCAATAGGTTTTGAACCTGCTGATGCATTGATATTATAAAAGTTATAATATCCTTCATAGCCGCTGTAATTACCACTAACAGAACCACTACCTTCACGACCTACTTCTTGTATTGTACGTGATGCTAAATGATATGGGCTAACTCCAGAAATTTTACCAGCATTAATATAAGCTTGCGCATATGAAACTGACTTTCCTTTAGTGTTTTTTATTTTTACATTTTCCATAAAGGAACCAGCTATAATCTTTTCAACACCACTAATATTTTGAACATCCGCATCGTATGACAAAGATTCAAACATAAACACAGTTTCTTCGTTTAAAAAATTTCTTGGGTCCATATAATAGGCAATTGTTTCTGTATTCGCTTGATACCAACCACCAGCATCGTGAGATATCCATTTATCAGTACGCCAATTATAATTACCCGAAGCAGTCGAACGACGCGAGAGTGGTGGATTAGGCAATAAGCTTCTACTAGCCATACCTTGAGCCTCAACGCTAAATAAACTACTCCACTCAAGTCCCGTATCTTGAAAAACAAATTTCCAATTTGGATGATAAGCAAGTAAATCTTCAATGTATGGCTTATAGAGTTCAGGAACATCATCAGGAATTTCAACATTATCATTTACAACATTGATTTTAACAAAGCCAACATAAACAAATCCCGTATATTCTTTCTTAGAATAGGTAAATTTTATTTTATACCATTTATCATATGTTTCATCACCATCACTATCAACGGTGTCAATAATTGTGACAATATCACCAGTATTAAGAAAAACAGTTTCATTAGAGACAATTAATTGATTTTGTTTAGTAGTTGTTGGCGATGTTCTAACGCGTACGCTATCTTTAAGAATTGTACCCATTTCACTTAAAGCAGAAGAAGAGAAAAATGTAGAAAAAGAAAACAACATAGAAACTATTAATATAACAGAAACCATGCTTTTTAAAATACTGCTTTTCATTTTTTCACTTCCTCGTCAATTATTACAATTATTTTACCAAAAATCAGTAAAATCGTCAAGATACATATGTTACCAGATTCGTTTTAAGTTTTTTATAAATTGCTATTGACAATTTTAAAATTTATGCTATAATAACAGTAATCATTACTGATAAGGAGTGAGAACAATGGCAATTGAAAGACGAAGTAAACAGCGCGAAGCAATTATTAGTAATTTACAATCGCGTTATGACCACCCTACTGCTATGGAGCTTTATCTATCAGTTCGTGAGGTTATACCAAATTTAAGTCTTGGTACCCTTTACAGAAATCTTTCTCAGCTTGAAGAATGTGGTATGGTTTTGAGAATCCCCGATGGCGCAAATGACCGTTTTGATGGAAATGCAAATCCACACGCGCATTTTAAGTGTTCTGACTGTGGTAAGGTATATGATTTAATGTCATTTAAAAATGACACTATCACCTTCTCTGACGAGATTGTAAGTTATGTAACAAATTACAGTTTAATGGCATTTGGAATATGCAAACACTGTAAAAAATCAAATTAATTATTTTTTGGAGGAAAAAACTATGAAAAAATTTGTATGCTCAGTATGTGGTTTTGTTCATGAAGGAGATTCAGCACCAGAAAGATGTCCACAATGTAAAGTTCCTGCTGACAAGTTCAACGAAGTTAAAGAGGATGAAAGAACTTGGGCTGCTGAACATGTAGTAGGCGTTGCACAAGGTGTTCGTGAAGATATTATTATGGACCTTCGTGCAAACTTTGAAGGTGAATGCTCAGAAGTTGGTATGTACCTTGCAATGGCAAGAGTGGCACATCGTGAAGGCTATCCAGAAATCGGTCTTTACTGGGAAAAAGCTGCTTGGGAAGAAGCAGAACACGCTGCTAAATTTGCAGAGCTTCTTGGTGAAGTTGTAACAGACAGCACAAAGAAAAACCTTGAAATGAGAGTTGATGCTGAAAACGGCGCAACAATGGGTAAATTTGACCTTGCAAAACGTGCAAAAGAACTTGGACTTGATGCAATTCACGATACAGTTCATGAAATGGCTCGTGACGAAGCAAGACACGGTAAGGCATTTGAAGGTCTTTTGAACAGATATTTCAAATAAATCAATTTCAAAATTGATAATCAATCAAAAAAGCTGTTGGAAATGAACTGCCCCAAGTTATGCAGACAGTACAAAAAAGCCTACTTGGTGTAGAAAATTAAATTTTAAGCAACAAACTGATTTCGTTTTTCTAACGGAGTCAGTTTTGTTTTTGTTTGAATACGATAATTGTTGTAAAAGTTA
>JAZLBG010000093.1:0-23636 GCA_045613585.1 Candidatus Fimenecus sp.
CGATATCATCGCATTCTCAAACGGTATCATTTTTACAAAAAAAAGAGTCCTTGAAAACGGCTCTGTTAAAGTTAATTTTTACGGATATGATATAAAAAGAATGCAAAGAACTCCGGTTACAAAAAGTGTTTATCTTTTGAATAAATATGGTCCGGAATACAAAAAAATAGCAGAACAGTTAGGCGACTATGTTTCTTGTGATGCTGATGTTTTTCCATCAAAACAGGTGGTAGTAGTCTATCCAACTGGTGAAACAGGTTTGTTTTCACCTGATGGTAATATGATATGGTCAAGTGACTTGTCATATCAAGATGGTGAAATAAATGGCGTAGTTTGTGATGACAGACAAATCTGGAGCGTTGTTCCTGATAATAACTGTGTGGTCAGTTATTCAATTTCACACAAAAAATTCAGTATGCGAATCGGCTCAAAAGATTCAACATCTTTTAATAACCCTGTGTCAATTTCAAAATATGATAATGAGCTTTTCATTTGTAATAAAGGTTCTAATAAGGTCAGAACAATAAATCTTAATGATTATTCAGTAAATGATTTCAGAATTTTTGACGAGCCTGTCTATAAATATTTGCGCTCATGCGGAAAAGAAATTGTTGTGCTTGAATCTGGCGTTTATATATTGTAATAACTATGTTTAAATATAAAGGAGAATAATAATGAGTGAAGAATTTAACCCTGATTTAGTGTCAGTTATTGATGAAAATGGTGTTGAACACGTTTTTGAAGAACTTGATAGAATTGAAACTGACACAGCAAAGTATGTAGCACTTCTTCCTGTTTTTGATGAAGCAGAAGAGATTCTTGATGATGATGGAGAACTTATCATTCTCAAGGTTTGTGAAGAAGATGGTGAAACATATCTTGAGCCAATTGAAGATGATAACGAGTTCAATGAAGTTGGCAAAATTTTTGAAGAACGTCTTTCAGAATTATTTGATTTTGATGAGGAATAATAAACTCAGTTAAAACATACCACCCTGCGAAGCCCGATAACTGCGGATGATATTAACCCAACACTCTCTAAAAGGGAGCCATTTCTCGTTTCATTGGGAGCAGACCTCCCGTCAATGACGGACGAAGGGAGCACAGATATGAACGGACGGCACCCACCTGCTTAACATGCAGGTTAGTATTCACCGCAACCGACTTTGTGGGGCACTATTTTTTAAACAATAAAAGTGGGGAATTAAACCCCACTTATTTTTTGCTTATTATGAAATCATATAACTTTGTGCATCCAAGTAAAACATCATCATAGGTAGTTTTGAAATCCCTTGTGTACCAAGGGTCAGCCACATCGCGGTCAATGTGTGCAAAACTTAATAATTTATGTATTTTATTGTCTTTGTCAAACCCTATAATTCTATTAATGTTTCTCATATTAGCACTGTCCATTCCGATTATGAAATCATATTTTTCATAGTCGGATTTTTTTAGTTGAATCGCTTGTCGTTTAGTATAGAGAACACCCATTTCATCAAGCATTTTCTTTGTACCCCAATGTGTATCATTACCTATTTCTTCTGTGCTTGTAGCACTTGAACAAATTAAGAAATCACTTTCATAACCATTTTTCTTAACGATATCTTTCATCACAAACTCTGCCATAGTTGACCTGCAGATATTCCCGTGACAAACAAACATAATTTTAATCATATTATCACCAAGCAAAGTGTAGCATATTTATCAAATAAATTCAATCTAATTGATTTTTTTGATGTGAAATAATGTTTTACAATTAAGCAAATTGGAGTTTGTCGATATGTTTGTGTCACACCTCATCCGCCTCGTTCCTCGGCACCTTCTCCTCAAGGAGAAGGCGTATTAAGGCTTCCCCTTGAGGGGAAGCTGTCAACGAAGTTGACTGATGAGGTGTAATAAATGAGTTAGACAAACTCAAATTTATCTAACCAATTCAAATTGTCATTCTGAGGAGCATCGCGACGAAGAATCTCTTCCCTAAATAAACAATAATATCAAATCACACTCAAATATAGTCAAAATAACCAATTATTTCCAATAAAATTTGTTTGTTGTTACTTTGAAACAATATTGCTAGAATATTGACTTTAAAATGTAGGTGTTATATAATAATTTTAACTCAAAAGAGTTATAAGAAAGGAGAAAAAATTATGAAAAATAACAAAAAATCATTGTGTTTAGCAGTTGCAATTGTAATGAGCTTGTTGGCAATGTTCAGCATTTCATCATCAGCTGCAACAACAGATGACCTTGTTTTCACACTTAACAGTGCTGGTACAGGTTATATTGTTAGTGATACAACAGACACAATTTCTGGTGCAGTTGTAATTCCTGCTACTCATGATTCACTCCCAGTTGTAGCAATTGGTAATTCTGCTTTTAGAGATACACAAATTGCTTCTGTTGAAATTCCAGAGGGTGTTATTTCAATAGGAGACTATGCATTTAGAGATTGTGGATTATTATCATCAATCAAGTTTCCAACAACATTAACAACAGTTGGTGAATTTTCATTTGAGGGTGCAGAGTCACTCAAAAAAGTATATATTAAAGATGTAGAAGCTTGGAATAATATTTCTTTTGACCCAAGTTATGGATATGACCATTATTATACTTGCTCACCATTGTATTATGGTGCAAATTTATATGTAAATGATGTGCTTGCAACAAATCTTGTATTCCCTGAAGGTGTGGTAACAATTAATCCAGCAGCATGGAGAAATTGTCCTACATTCAAAACAATATCTTTCCCAGATACATTAATAACAATTACAATCGGAGCTTTTTATAATTGCGACGGCATAACAAAACTTGAAATACCATCAAGTGTAACACAAATTACTGATAAAGCATTTTATGATTGTGATAGCATTGTAAATGTAAATAAAGCAGACGGTGATAGTTATACAGTTGGTGAGCAAGTGTTTTATGCTTGCGATGTGTTGTCATCTGTAGAATTCGGAGAAGGTTTAACATCGATAGGTGATGAAGCATTTAGAGATTGTGGATTATTATCATCAATCAAGTTTCCAACAACATTAACATCAGTTGGTGAATTTGCATTTGAGGGTGCAGAGACACTCAAAAAAGTATATATTAAAGATGTAGAAGCTTGGAATAATATTTCTTTTGACCCAAGTTATGGATATGACCATTATTATACTTGCTCACCATTGTATTATGGTGCAAATTTATACATAAATGATGTGCTTGCAACAAACCTTGTATTCCCAGAAGGCACAGTAACAATTAATCCAGCAGCATGGAGAAATTGTCCAACATTCAAAACAATATCTTTCCCAGATACATTAATAACAATTCCAACTGGAGCATTTTATAATTGTGACGGCATAACAAAACTTGAAATACCATCAAGTATAACACAAATTGCTGATAAATCATTTTATGATTGTGATGGTATTACAAAGGTAACTAAAGAAGATAGTGATGGTTATACAATTGGCAATTCAACATTTGATAATTGCAATTCATTAACTCTTGTTGATTTAGGCGAAGGTTTAACATCGATAGGTGATGAAGCATTTAGAGATTGTGGATTGTTATCATCAATCAAGTTTCCAACAACACTAACATCAGTTGGTGAATTTGCATTTGAGGGTGCAGAGACACTCAAAAAAGTATATATTAAAGATGTAGAAGCATGGAATAATATAGCATTTAAAAACATTAATGGCTATAACCACTACTACACTTGTTCACCATTGTATTATTGTGCAAATTTATACATAAATGATGTGCTTGCAACAAACCTTGTATTCCCAGAAGGCACAGTAACAATTAATCCAGCAGCATGGAGAAATTGTCCAACATTCAAAACAATATTTTTCCCAGATACATTAATTACAATTCCAACTGGAGCGTTTTATAATTGTGACGGCATAACAAAACTTGAAATACCATCAAGTGTAACACAAATTGCTGATAAAGCATTTTATGATTGTGATAGCATTGTAAATGTGAATAAAGCATATAGTGATGGTTATACAATTGGCAATTCAACATTTTATGATTGTGATGCATTAACACTTGTTGAATTAGGTGAAGGGTTAACTTCAATAGGTGATGAAGCGTTTAGAGGTTGTTGTGCATTATCAACAATTAAATTACCATCAACATTAAATACTATTGATTGGTGTGGATTCTATGATTGTTCAGCCTTAAAAAAAGTGTACATTAAAGATGTAGAATCTTGGAATAATATAGTATTGGAAGATTATAGTTCACCATTACAATATGGAGCATCATTATATATTAATGACCAATTAGCAACGAATCTTGTATTCCCAGAAGGTGTAATGACAATCAATACATTGGCTTGGGGCGATTGTCCTACATTTGAATCAGTTACTTTCCCAACAAGCCTTATTTGTCTTTATGAAGATACATTTAAAAATTGTTCAAATCTTAAATATGTTTTCTATTTAGGTAGTGAAACAGAATGGGCTGATGTATCAATTTCTGATACTGTTATTTCTAATGCAATTGTTCACTATAATGCAGTTGACCATACAGCATCTGAATGGTATTTAGACGTTGAACCAACTTGTGAAAACGAAGGTTCAAAACACACAGAATGTACAGTTTGTGCAAAAGTTCTTGAAACAGGTACACTTGACGCTCTTGGTCACGATTATGCAGATGAATATACAGTAGATAAAGAACCAACATACACATCTGCTGGTAGCAAATCAAAGCATTGTTCAAGATGTGATGCGAAAAAAGATGTAACTGCAATTGAAAAGCTTTACTATGGCTCAAAAACATATACAGGTCTTTATAAAGTAGATGGCACATGGCGTTATGTAAAGAATGGTGAACTTGATAACACATACACAGGTCTTGTTAAATATGCTGGCAAATACTACTATGTAAAGAACGGTGTTAAAACATCATTCAATGGTCTTGTTAAATACACAAATGGTAAGTGGTATTATGTAAAATCAGGCGTTGTAAATACAAGTTACACAGGTCTTGTAAAACATACAGATGGTAAATACTACTATGTAAAGAATGGCGTTAAAACATCATTCAATGGTCTTGTTAAATATAACAGCAAGTGGTACTATGTAAAATCTGGTGTAATGAATACAAGCTACACAGGCCTTGTAAAACACACTGATGGAAAATGGTATTACGTAAAGAGCGGTGTTAAGACATCATTTAACGGCCTTGTAAAAAATAATGGCAAATGGTATTATGTAAAATCTGGTGTTGTAAATACAAGTTATACAGGTCTTGTAAAACACACAGATGGCAAGTACTATTATGTAAAGAATGGTGTTAAAACATCATTTACTGGCACAGTAACCTACAACGGCAAAAAATACAAAGTTAAAAACGGCGTAAAAGTTTAAAATAGTTTGTTTTATAGTAAGGCGGGGGCTTGCTCCCGCCTTATTTTTGTTTAAATATGGTTTTTATTGGTAATAATTCACTCATAAGGAGTGATTTATATGAAAAAAACAATATTAAGAATTGAAATTTCCATATTAATTGCATTAATAATATGTTGCACCCTCAACATTAGTGCATTTTCACAACAGTGTGAAAATATAAGAGAAAAAATGTTAAGAATGCACGTAATTGCAAATTCTGATAGCACAGAAGACCAAGAATTAAAGCTTAAAGTAAGAGATGCGGTTTTGAGTGCGGGTAAAGAAATTTTTGATGGTAGTATCACATCAAATGAAGCAAAAGATAAAATTAGCCCACAAATTGATTATCTTGAAGAAGTCGCACTTGAAACAATTCGAAACGAAGGCTTTGATTATAAAGTTAAAATAACAATTGATAAAGAATTTTTTAACACTCGCACATATGAAAATAGTATTACATTACCAGCGGGTTATTATAATGCAATAAAAGTAATAATAGGTGAGGGCGAAGGAAAAAATTGGTGGTGCGTAATGTTCCCTCCAATGTGCTTGCCAACAGCTGTTGCAGAGTGTGAAATTTCAGATGTTTTGACTGATGATGAAACAGAAATTGTAACAGGTTTAGATAAATATAAATTAAAGTTTAAACTAGTTGAATTCATAGAAGAAATATTAAATTAAAAATAACTCTTTACAAATGGTAATAATCTTTGGTAATATATATTTGTAGAATTTTGACTTAATTTGTTTCTACTATATATTTTGCTTTAAGGAGTTGGATTTTATGCCACTTGTATTAGCTCATAGAGGTGCAAATAAAAGAGCGCCTCAAAACACTTTGCCTGCTTTTAAAAAAGCAGTTGAATTTAATGCAGACGGAATTGAAACCGATGTTCATTTGTGCAAAGATGGTGAAATTGTTATTTGTCACAACTATACTGTTGACGCTACATCAAATGGTACTGGCTCTATTGATGAAATGACTTTTGCTCAACTTCGTGCATTGGACTTCGGTTCTTATTTTTCTGAAGAGTTTAAGGGTGTAACATTACCTACACTTGCAGAACTTTTAGAAGTAACAAAAAAAATGAATTTAATTAATATTGAGATTAAACCACCACAAAAAGATAATGACCTTGTAAAAAAGGTTGTTGAAGAGGTTTATAAATTTGGTATTGAAAAAAATTCAATTATTTCTTGTTTTGACCCTGAGTGTATTCGTCTTGTTAAAGAAATTGACAAAAATCTTAAAACAGGTCTTTTGTATGAAAGAGGCGACTTAGGAACAGAAATTATGAATTTTGGTGTTGCAAAATATTGCCTTCAGCTTAATGCTGATGCTGCTCACCCTGAACATGTTCTTATAAGTGAAGACGATGTTAAAGATTTACACGCTAATGGAATAGCAGTAAACCCATGGACAGTAAATCGAGAAGAAGATATTATTAGATTTACAGAATGGGGTTGTGACGCTCTTATTACGGATGTGCCAGATTTCTGCCTTAAAGTATTGGAGAATATGAAATGAGTAAGCCTAAATACAGTATCATTCCTAAACCACAAAAATATGATGTTTTAGATGGTACATATACGGTAACACAAGACACAGCAGTGCTTTGCATTCCAGAATTTATTAAAGCAGGAAAATACCTTTCAAGCTTTCTTAAAACTAAAACTGATGCAAATACTGGTGCAATTAAATTTAATAAAGATGCATCACTAAAAAGTGAATCATACAAGCTAATAATTTCAACTGATGGCATTACAGTTTCAGCATCTGATGAAAATGGTGCATTTTATGGTGCGGTTACTCTTAAAATTATGCTTATGCAAGCAAAAAGTACTAATGGTGTTGCTGTGCTTAATTGTTGTAGCATTTATGACTATCCTAAATACTCTTATCGTGGTGCTATGATGGATGAGGCTCGTCATTTTTTTGGCATAGATGCTGTTAAGAAAACACTTGATAATATGGCTCTTCTTAAACTTAATAAATTCCATTGGCATCTTTGCGACGACCAAGGTTATAGAATTGAAAGTGAAGAGTTTCCATTACTTAATGAAATCAGTAGTAAAAGAAAACATGAACTTTTAGGCGGATGTAATAATCTTGCATTCCCTGAACTTAAAAAAGGTGGCAACGAGTATTTTCACTTCTACAAAAAAGATGAAATTCGTGAAATTGTAGAATATGCAAGTAATTTGTGTATTGATATAATTCCTGAAATTGATTTACCAGGTCATACTGTTGCTATACTTGCAGCTTATCCTGAACTTTCTTGCCTTAAAGGTGAATATGAAGTGTTCTGCGAAAATGGAATTACAAAAGATGTTCTTTGCGCTGGTCAAGAGCAGACTTATGACTTTGTAGAAAGACTTTTAACAGAAATTTGTGAACTGTTCCCATATAAGTATTTCCATATGGGCGGTGACGAAGCTTCAAAAGGTCATAAAATCTGGGAAAAAGAATGCCCTGTATGCCAAGCCAAGATGAAAGAATTAGGCATTGAAAAAGGCAAGGATTTACAAGCATATTTTAATAATCGTGTCAACGAAATGCTTAAAAAACTTGGTAAAACAAGTGTTGAGTGGAATGATGGAATATACGATAGCACCTCTACAGATATTATCGGTCATTATTGGATTACACGTAGTCCTGCGTGGGTTAAAAATGAAAATAATAAACGTAAATTTATTGTTTCACCTTGTCCAACTTTGTATTTTGATTTCTCATATTCTCGTGTACCACTCAAAAAGGTTTATAACTATAATGTTATAAAATCAGGTTTTCTTAATGAAAAAAATGTACTTGGTATTGAGTTTGAATCATGGGCAGAGTGGATTGATACATTCGACTGTTGGGAATTTTCAGTATATCCAAGAATTTTTGCTTTAGCAGAAGCAGCGTGGACAGAAGATAAATTCAAGAATTACAAAGATTTTTATAAACGCCTTGACTTCTTCAAAATGTATATGCAATCAAAAAATATTAATTATTCTAGAATTGAAAAGAAGATATGGTTTAAGGTGAAAAATAAATCAATTTATCATCTGGGTAATCGTGGTGCTGAATATAAATACAATGATAGTTTAAAGAATTAAGTGGAGGATAAAACAAATGACACTTACACAATTGTTGCCAATGTTTGCCGGTATAGGATTGTTCCTTTATGGTATTACCGCAATGGGTGAAGGACTTGAATATGCAGCAGGCTCAAAAATGAAAAAAATTCTCGGTGCACTTACTAAAAATAGACTTTTAGCTGTCTTGGTTGGTGCGCTTGTAACTGGTTTAATTCAAAGTTCAACTGCAACAACAGTTATGGTTGTTGGCTTCGTTAATGCAGGGCTTATGACTCTTGCTCAGGCAGTTGGCGTTATTATGGGTGCTAATATCGGTACAACAGTAACAAGTGTACTTATTGCATTAGACTTAACAGCTATTGCTCCAGTTGCATTGTTTATTGGTGTTTTTATGATGCTTTTTGTGAAAAAAGACTTTATAAAACATATTGCTCAAATAGTAGCTGGATTTGGTATGCTTTTCTGGGGTATGAGCACAATGTCAAGCTCAATGGCACCTTTAAGAGAATCACCTGTATTTGCTGAATGGATTACAAGTTTTAGCAATCCTCTTATGGGTATTTTAATTGGTATCATAGTTACAGTTGTTATTCAAAGCTCGTCTGCTAGTGTTGGTATTTTACAAGCACTTGCCCTACAAGGACTTGTACCTCTTGAACTTGCTATTTATGTTCTTTTAGGACAAAATATTGGTACTTGTCTTACAGCTCTTGTTTCTGCAGCAGGTACAAAGACAAATACAAAAAGAACAGCAATGATTCACTTGTTATTTAATGTAATAGGCACAGTTATATTCTTATTAATTACCGCATTTACTCCGTATGCTTCATGGCTTGGAAGTATTAGTGATAATGTTTCAGTCCAGATTTCAGCTGCTCATATTATATTTAATGTTGCAAGTACAATAATTCTTTTCCCATTTGCAAATCTTCTTATCAAAATGGCGTGCATTCTTGTACCAGATAAAGAACCAGAAGATTCAAAACTTGAGTTCAAATTCTATGATGCACATCTTCTTACAACACCTCCAATCGCTGTTGAGCAGATTGGTAAAGAAGTTGTTCGTATGGCTAAACTTGCACGTGATAACTTCGAACGTGCGGCAAATGCGCTTATTAAAAATGATACAAGTAAATCAGAAAAAATTGAATCAATAGAAGAGGTTGTTAACTTCTTAAATCACGGAATAACGAAGAATCTTGTTAAAATTAATGCACTTGATTTGGATTATTCTGATGCCAAATATATTGGTCGTTTATTCCATGTTATTAACGATATCGAACGTATCGGTGACCACGCGGTAAATCTTAGTGAAGCAACAGTTGTAAGAAATAATGAAAAACTTGCTATTTCTGAAGAAGCTGTTGCAGAACTTGAAAATATGAGAAAGTGTGTTCTTGAATTGCTTGATGCCTCAATTGCTTCATTTGAAAAGCAAGAACTTACAGTTGAAGAAGCAAAACAAATTGAAACACTTGAAACAGTATCTGATAATCTTAAAGAAAAATATCAGAATGCACACCTTCGTCGTCTTAATGAAGAACATTGTGAAACTCGTGCAGGTATGATGTTTGTTAATACACTCATCGACTTTGAACGTGTTGGTGACCATGCAAAAAATATTGCTTTTGCGGTTGCTAAAAAACCAAATGAAAGAGTTTCAGTTGACGAAGAAATGATTAAAACATATTAATTTGAATTTACTGAAAGGCAGATTACGAATCTGCCTTTTTCTTTTTAATATTATTGATTTTTTTGAAAAATAGTGGTAAACTAAATTTGCCAAACAAAATTTCATAATATTTATGTCACCAATGGGCAAGGTATTTTTACTTTATTTAGGTAAAAATGCAGATGCTCTATTTTGCATACTTTGCTTTTGGTGAATGTGTGAAATTTTGTTTGGCGACAGTTGGAGCTATGTATTTTTCGTGCGTTAGTTTCGGCTGGCGCACTTTTTTGTTTTTAGGGGAGAGCGGTATGAAATATTAGTTTTTTATAAAAAAATGGCGTTTTTTCTTGCAATTCTGCAGAAAAAATCTGCAATATTGCATTTTGTATTGTATTTATTTTACATATATAATATAATACAGTCGAGAAATTATAATAATTTTCTTTAAAGGAGGAAAAATTATTATGAAAAAGATGAATAAAATTTTGTCAATTATCCTCGCAATACTTATGATAATATCTACTATTCCAATTACAGCAAGTGCTGCTACATATTCAGGCACTTGTGGTAGTAATCTCACGTGGACTTATAATAGCACATCATATATCTTGACCATTTCAGGTACAGGTGATATGGCTAATTATAGTTTCAGTAATCGTCCATGGGAAAAATATGAAGATAACATTAAGGAAGTTGTTATCTCAGACGGCGTAACCTCAATTGGTGAATGTGCATTTTACAGCTTTGGAAAGGTAACAAAGATTACAATTCCAGGTAGTGTTACAGAGATTGGCAAGAGAGCATTTAGTTCTTGTAAAGTTCTTGCAAGCGTAATACTTCCCGAAGGTATAACAACAATTCGTGAGGGTACATTTGCTAGTTGTACTGAACTTACAAGTTTTACAATCCCTGCAAGTGTAACAACAATTGGTTCCTCTGCATTTGAAGGTTGTTCAGGACTTACAGGTATTACAATTTCTAAAGGTGTAACATCAATCTTTGATAGAGCATTTGACGGTTGTTCATCTCTTACAGGCATAATAGTTGATGTTAATAATGCTACATATTCAAGTGATGAATTTGGTGTTCTGTTCAATAAAGATAAAACAACACTTATCAAATACCCTATGGGTAACACAGCAACAAGTTATACAATTCCAGCAGGTGTAACAAATATTGCTCCTAATGCATTTAAAGGATGTAAAAATCTTCAAGATGTAACAATTTCTAACGATGTAACAACAATTGGCTCCTATGCCTTTGATGGTTGTACAGCTTTGTCATCTGTAACAATTCCTGATAGTGTAATAACTGTTGATATATACGCTTTTAACGGATGTTCAGGACTTAAAAACATTGTTTTTAGTGAAAATAGTAGCCTTACAACAATCAATCAGTATGTATTCTATGAATGTGATGCACTTACAAATGTTACAATTCCTGATGGTGTTACAAACATTAGCGCAAATTCATTTAGAAATTGTGATAATCTTGCAAGTGTAACAATACCTGAAAGTGTAACAGCAATTGGTGCTAATGCTTTCACAGGAACAGCTCTTTATAACAATGCTGAAAACTGGGAAAATAATATTTTATTTATTAATGATTATTTAATTGTTGCTAATACATCAATTAGTAGCGATATTCAGATAAAAGAAGGCACAAAGAAAATTGCTGAAGAAGCATTTTATGCTTGTTCAGGTATTACAAGTATAACTATTCCAGGTAGTGTTACAATTATTAATGATAAAGCTTTTTATGGTTGTAATGGTGTTACAACCATAACTATACTTGATGGTGTAGAAGAAATTGGTGACGAGGCGTTTGCTTACTGCTCAAAGCTTGTTGAAGTAAAACTTCCTTCAACTTTAAAATCAATAGGCGCAAGTGTGTTTTTGAATTGTAAAATCAGTTCAGTAATTTTCTCAGAAGGTATAACAGCAATTCCTGCAAATATATTTGCTAATTGTAGTGATTTTACAACAGTAGTAATACCTGAGGGTGTAATTACAATTGAAGCAAATGCATTTGCTAACTGCTCAAAACTTGTTAATGTAACAATTCCAAAGAGTCTTAAAACTGTTGAAGCAGGTGCATTCAATGGTTGTACAAGTTTGGAAAAGATTAATTATGCAGGGGAATATTCAGATTGGAAAGCAATCACTATTGCAGAGAATAACGACCCATTTGTAAATGCAACACCATATACAATCCCTGGAGAAAATCCGGATAATCCTGATGGTGAAGAAATAACTCCTGATACTCCAGGTAAGTATATGGAGTGGAAATATGACGAAGAAACAGCTACATTAACTATCTTCGGTAAAGGTTCTATGGGTAATTACAATCTTAATGACCGCCCATGGGAAGAATATGAAAGGGAAATTAAAAAAGTTATTATTGAAGATGGCATAACAACAATTGGTAAAAATGCATTCAGAGAATGTTATGCTCTTGAAAGTATAGTAATTCCTGACAGTGTAACTTCAATTGGAGATTATTCATTTGAGATGTGTAATAGTCTTGCAAGTATTACACTTTCTGATAATATTAACACAATTGGTATGTATGCATTCCAGCATTGCATTGGCCTTACAAGCGTAGTAATAGGTGATGGCGTAACAATTATTTCATTAAGTGCATTTTCACAATGCAGAAATCTTGAAAACGTAGTAATAGGTGATAGTGTAATTATAATCCGTTCAGGTGCATTTCAGGATTGCGCTAAACTTAAAACTGTAACATTTGGTAAGAGTTTAAAAACAATTGAAATGAGTGCGTTCTCAGGTTGCTCAAGCCTTGAAAGTGTTACAATTCCTGATTCTGTTACAAAAATGGATACATGGGCATTTCTTGATTGTGCTAGCCTTACAAGTGTAAAACTCGGTAATGGTTTAACATCAACTGGTGAATATGCTTTTGGTAATTGTACAAATCTTGTTAGTGTAACCTTTGGTAATAGCACAACAGTAATTAGCGATCAATCATTCTATGGTTGTACTAAACTTGAAAGTATTGTAACTCCAAGTACTGTAACAGAAATTAAAAGCAGTGCTTTCAGTGGTTGCACAAGTCTTAAAAATGTAACTTTAAATGAAGGCTTAACATTAATCGGCAGTAATGCCTTTGCAAACTGTGACAGCCTTGTAAGTATAAAAATTCCTGACAGCGTTACAAAAATTGACTCTTATGCATTTGGTGATTGTGATAGCCTTAAGAGCATAGCAATTAGTAAAAATGTAACAACAATCGGTAATGCGATAGCCTATGGTAGTAAAAGTCTTACTGCAATAACAGTTGATGCAGAAAATCCGAATTATTTAGTTGATGAGTATGGTGTGTTGTTTAATAAGGATAAGACAAATCTTATTCAGTATCCTTGCGGTAGCTCATTGACAGAATATACAATTCCTGACAGTGTTAAAACAGTTCAGACTTATGCATTTAATAAATCTGCAAACCTTCAAACTGTAACAATTCCGTTAAGTGTAACAACAATCGAAGATCGTGCTTTTGATGAAAGCCCTAATCTTAAAAATATTATTTATAAGGGTACAAAAGAGGACTGGGAAACCAGAATTACATATAATACGGATAGAAATGCAAAATTAAAGTACACTTTAATTACTTTTGAACCAACAGATGTAGAAAATGTTACAACCATCTGTGGCGACAATGCTACTTGGACACTTAATCTCAACACCGGTAAAATGGTAATTTCAGGTACGGGTGATATGTATGATTTCGAGTACAACGATTA
The DNA here is from genome assembly GCA_045613585.1 of Candidatus Fimenecus sp. Lineage (GTDB taxonomy): Bacteria > Bacillota > Clostridia > Oscillospirales > Acutalibacteraceae > Fimenecus. The sequence goes on from JAZLBG010000093.1 coordinate 13,913, forward strand.
CCCATGGATAAACTACAGAGATTATATTAAAGAAGTAGTAATTTCTGAAGGTATAACAAGAATAGGTCACTATGCATTCTATTACTGTAAAAACTTGAAGACTATAGCAATTCCTTCTACAGTAACATCTATCGGTGGCGATGTATTTAGTATTTGTTCTAGTCTTGAAAGCATAACAGTTGATAGCAATAATCCTGCTTATTCAAATGATGAATACGGAGTATTATTCAATAAGGATAAAACAAGATTGGTTAAATATCCTCAGAATGGTGCACAAACTGAATATACAGTTCCAAGCACAGTAGAAACTATTGGATACGAAGCTTTCTATTCTTGTAATAATATTAAGAAAATCGTTCTTAATGATGGTGTAACAACAATTTCTTATGGCGCGTTTGTAGGTTGTGGTAAACTGGAATCCTTAACTATTCCTACTACTGTAACTACAACGGACTCATACATAATTTCACGAAACTCAACAATTGTTTATTACAAAGGTACATTAGCTCAGTGGAAGAAGTTGTTAGAAGATAATGATGATGGTGACTATTCTAGTAGTTTGAAGTATTATACAGTTTATTGTTCAGATGAAGCATATCATCCATCAGGTTCTTGTGGTGAAAATGTTACTTGGAAATTTGATACTGTTAAAGGAACATTGACAATTTCCGGCACAGGTGCTATGGCTAACTATGAGTGTGATTGGGACCATCATTGGGAGATATATGTTATTGATCGTCCTTGGGAAATGTTTGTATATGATACTAAGTCAGTCGTTATTGAAGATGGTGTAACCACAATTGGTGCATGTGCATTTCTTGATTGCTCAAACCTTACAAGTATTGTAATTGGTGACAGTGTAGAAAGTATCAATTTTAGTGCATTTTCATATTGTGATAATCTCGAAAAATTTATTGTTGATGAGGATAATCAGCATTATTCAAGTGATGAGTACGGTGTGCTTTTCAATAAGGATAAAACAAAACTTATTGAATGTCCTGTAGGCAACAAAATAACAAATTATACTGTTCCAGATACGGTAACTGAAATTGCTTCTGGTGCTTTCTATGGTTGTAGCTCTCTTGTAAAAGTTGTTCTCGGTAAAAATGTGGCTGTAATTGGTGAGTGTGCTTTTGAAAATTGTACCTTACTTACAAATCTTACAGTTCCAAAGACAGTAACGGAAATTAAATACAACGCATTCAATGGATGTTATAAACTTACTGATGTTCAGTATTTAGGAACATTGGAAGATTGGAACAAAATTGTGATTGACAGCGGTAACTCTTGCTTAACAGATGCAATATTCAAATTTGATTATTCCGGTGTTCAGTCTGCTTCAGGCAAATGCGGTGATAATCTTACATGGACATTTTATGGTGACACAGGCACTTTAGTGATTTCAGGTACAGGTGCTATGTATGATTATGATATTGCTGAAGAAGAATACACCCCATGGAACAACTTTAAAACAGAAATCAAAAAGCTTATTATTGAAGATGGTGTAACAACAATTGGTAATGATGCTTTTGTAGATTGCATTGGTATTAAAAGGGTAGAAATTTCTTACACTGTAACAACAATAGGTCATAATGCATTCACAAATTGTGACGGACTCACAAGTATTGATATCCCTTATGGTGTTCAAACACTTGGAGAATATGCTTTTGCTGATTGTGATAACCTCAGAATTGTAACAATTCCAAGTAGTATGTCAGTTGTAAGCGCAGGTGCATTTGTGAATTGCGATAATCTTGAAACCATAGTACTCTGTGAAGGTGTAACAGAGCTTGAAATGGAAGCCTTTGAAGATTGTCGCAATATAAAAGAGGTGTTTTGGCCACGAAGCTTAACAACTATCGGATGGGGGGCATTCTACAGTTATTCAATGTCTATTGATATTTATTATGGCGGTACAGAGGAAGAGTGGGAATATATTAAATTCGCTGGAATTTTTCTTACTAAACCATTCAACAGTGCTAACAAGTATTTCAATTATCCAGTACCTGTTCAAAAATTTACAGGCATTAAGGATAACCATTTCTACAAAGACGATGTAATGCAAAAGGCATATCAACTTGTTGAATTTGATGGTGATTTCTACTATATTGGTGACCGCCATGAGCTTATCAGAGGTAGAAGAGCTTATCTCAGCACAGAACGAATCAACGGTCTTACTTATGATGATGGCACTCCAATCGTTGCAGGTTATTATGACTTTGATGAAGTTGGCAAAATGATAATTCTCAATGGTATTGTTGGAAATAAGATTTATGTAAACAATACAATGTTAAAGGCATACCAACTTGTTGAAGTTGATGGTGATTTATATTTCATCGGTGACCGCCACGAAATCGTTAAAAACAAGCGAATCTATCTTAACGAGGCAAGAATTAATGGTCTTACATACGCAGATGGTACATCAATTACACCAGGTTACTATGATGTTGATGAAAATGGTAAGTTAATTATTCTTAATGGTATTGTTGGTAACAAAATTTATAAGAATAATACAATGTTAAAGGCATATCAGCTTGTTGAAGTTGACGGAGATTTCTATCTTATCGGTGACCGACATGAAATTGTTAAGAATAAGCAAATTTATCTTAACGAAGCAAGAATCAATGGTCTTACATACGCAGATGGCACACCAATTACAGTTGGTTACTATAATGTGGATGCTGATGGCAAAATGATAATTGAATAATAAGAAAAGGCTTACTGATTAATTTCAGTAAGCCTTAGTTTTTTTATAAAAATATAAATTAAAGTGTGTTTACAATATCTTTTGTATCTCTTGCAATAGCAAGTTCTTCGTTTGTAGGAAGAACATAAACTTTAACTTTTGAGTTTTCAGTTGAAAGTTCGCCTTCAGCACCTCTTACAAGAGTTTCGCCAATTTCATTGTTAATTTCAATACCAAGGTATGAAAGTTCATTACAAACCTTATTACGAATATCAAAAGCGTTTTCACCAATACCGCCTGTAAATACGATAGCATCAACGCCGTTCATTGCAGCAGTGAATCCACCAATATATTTTTTGAGTTCGTAAGCAAGAATATCTCTTGCAAGTTGACAACGGTCTGCAAGACCTTTTTCATTTGATAAAGATTCAGCTTTAATATCACGGAAGTCAGAGCCAAGACCTGTAACACCTGCAAGACCTGATTTTTTATTGAGAAGTGCATCCATCTCTTTGATTGAAAGACCTTCTTTTTCCATAATGAAAAGTACAACTGATGGGTCAATAGAACCACAACGAGTACCCATGATTATACCATCAAGTGGAGTAAGACCCATTGTTGTGTCAATAACCTTACCATTTTTAACTGCTGTAATTGATGAGCCGTTACCAAGGTGGCAAGTAATAATCTTAAGGTCTTCAATATCTTTGCCCATAACTTCTGCACATCTTGCACTAACAAACTTGTGCGATGTACCATGGAAACCGTAACGACGAATTTGATATTTATTCATAATATCATAAGGAATAGGGAATGTGTATGCTTCTGCAGGCATTGTGCTATGGAAAGCATTATCAAAAACTGCAACCTGAGGAACATCTTTACCGAAAAGTTCAATACTTGCATTAATACCCATAATATTTGCAGGGTTGTGAAGTGGTGCAAGGTCATTAAGACCTTCAATACCTGCAATTACTTCATCATTAATGAGTACGCTCTTGTTGAAGAGAGAGCCACCTTGAACAACACGATGACCAACAGCAGTGATTTCACTGATGTCTTCAATAACTTTGTCTTCACCTTCAGTAAGAACTTTTTTAACAGCTGCAAATGCTTCTGTATGGTCTTTCATTGGTGTTTCAACAGTTGCTTTTTCACCATTCTTTTTGTTAAAAGTAATACTTGCGCCGTCATCACCAACTCTTTCGCAAATACCTTTTGCAATTACGCTCTCATCTGTCATATCAATAAGCTGATATTTAAGTGATGAACTACCTGCGTTAATAACAAGAATTTTCATTTTAACATCTCCATTTTGAAATTTTTCTTGAAGTAATTATAAAACTATATTATTATATACTTATATTTAATGAATTTCAAGGTTTCTTTTACCAAATATTTGAAAAAGAGGTAACTTTATGTCCGTAATTGGAATTGTTTGTGAATTTAATCCATTTCATAATGGTCATAAGTATTTAATTGACTCTGTCAAAAAAGACGGAGATATTGTTGTGTGCGTTATGAGTGGCAATTTTGTACAAAGGGGAGAACCAGCAATTTTCCCAAAAGAAATACGTGTAAAAACAGCACTTATGAATGGTGCTGATATTGTACTTGAGTTACCATTTGTATATGCAACTGCAAGTGCAGAAATTTTTGCTTCAAGTGCTGTTGAAATTCTCAATTCTTTTGGGTGCGATAAAATTGCATTTGGAACAGAAAATGCAACGCTTAAACAACTTGAAAATGCGGTTGAAATAATACTTTCTGAAGATTTTGATGGTAAAATTAAAAAGCATTTAGAAGAAGGTGTAAGCTACCCAAAAGCTCGCCAAATGGCTTTTGAAGAATATGAGTGTAGTTGTGATACTGTTTCACCTAATAATATTCTAGCAATAGAGTACATTTGTGCAATAAAAAAGAACAATTATAAAATTTTACCCACAGTTGTAAATCGTAAGGGTGCTGATTATAACGACAACTTTGCCGTTGATGAGTTTGCATCAGCAACTCATATTCGAAATCTTATAAATGAAAATAGTGATTTTAAAAAATATGTACCTAATAATGCATATCAAAGTTACAAAAATGCATTAGAAGAGGGCAACTATCTCAATTTAGAAAAATTCAATCTGTCAGCTCTTTCAATTTTACGTTCAAAAGGTGAAATTAGTCCAGAAATCGCTAATATGGCAGAGGGGCTGGAAAATAGAATAACATCTGCTATTAAATGTTGTTCAAATCTTGAAAGGGTTTATGAAAAAGTTAAAACAAAACGCTTTACACATGCAAGAATAAGAAGAGCAGTGTTATCTGCCGTAATGAATGTTTCAAGTAATGATTTGAAAATTCCAGTACCATATTGTAGGTTGTTGGGATTTAATTTCAATATAGGAAATATTCTTGGTGACCTTGCAAAGAAATGTGGTTTGCCATTTGTTGTAAATTATTCTGATATTCTTAATCTTGATACTTATAATGCATCAAGAGTGTTTGAGTTAGAAAACAAATCTAGTGATTTATATAATCTTGCTTTAGAAGAAACCGAAATGTGTTCAACAGAAAAGACATATGCACTTATTAAAGTAAAATAATTTGCAGGAAATCTTGCAAAATGCTTGATTTTCAATCGTAAAAAATGGTATTATTTTATATAATTAGTTTGATACAGGAGTTGTTTTAGTGAAAAACTTCATTTTGTCAAAAGTTGATATAAAATCAAAGAAATTGTCAAAAGGGCATAAAAAACTTGTTGCATATATTACTGAAAATTATGACAAAGCTGCTTTTATGACTGCATCTAAATTAGGTGAAAAAGTAGGCGTTAGCGAATCAACTGTTGTTCGTTTTGCAACTGAAATGGGATTCAAAGGTTATCCTGAACTTCAGAAAGAACTTCAACAAATGATTAAATCCAAACTTACTGCAGTTCAGCGTATGGAGGTTTCAAGTACGCTTATTGGTGAGCAAGACGCTATTAAAAAAGTCCTTAATGGTGATATTGAACTTATTCGTAACACACTCGAGCACATTTCAACTGAAGAATTTTCAAAAGCGGTTGAAACTATTAATAATGCAAGAAAGATATATATTCTTGGCGTTCGTAGTTCAGCCGCATTGGCTAGTTTTCTTTATTTCTATTTGAATCCTGTGTTTGAAAACGTTGTGTTGATTGATACTTCAAGTGGTAGCGAAATGTTCGAGCAGATGTTCAGAATTAGTGAAGAAGATGTCTGTGTTGCAATTAGTTTTCCTCGTTATTCAAAACAAACTATTAATGCTTTGCGTTTTATAAATGACAGGGGAACAAAGATTATTGCAATTACCGATTCAGCTGATTCTCCAATAGCAGAATATGCTGATAATATTCTTGTTGCAAAAAGTGATATGGTATCAGTTGTTGATTCTCTAGTTGCTCCACTAAGTCTTATAAACGCATTAATTGTTGCAGTGACTTTCAGTCGTCGTGACGAAGTGTATAATAATTTTAATAAACTTGAAAGTATATGGGACGAATATCAGGTTTATGATAAGTCAGATGGTGGCGAAAATGAGTAAAAAGGTAATTGTAGTTGGTGCAGGCGCTGCAGGCACAATGGCAGCTGGCGTTGCAGCTGAAAATGGTGCAGATGTACTCCTTTTGGAAAGAAATGAAAAAATTGCTCGTAAAGTAATGATTACAGGAAAGGGCAGATGTAATGTAACCAATAATGTAGATGATGTTCAGTCATTTATTCAAAACATTCCTGGTAATGGTAGATTTCTTTATAGTGCCTTTTCTTCATTTGATAATTGTGATGTAATGGATTTTTTTGAAGATTATGGAGTTCAATTAAAAGTTGAGCGTGGTAATCGAGTGTTCCCGGTAAGCGATAAGGCTGTTGATGTTGTTGATGCTCTCAATCGATATATTACTGATACAGGTGTTAAGCGAAAAACGGAACGAGTAACAGGACTTATTACAGAGAATGGTGAAATTAAAGGTGTCGAAACAGAATCAGGTAATGATTATTATGCTGATTCAGTTATTATTGCAACTGGTGGTCTTTCTTATCCACGGACAGGCTCAAGTGGTGATGGATATGCACTTGCGAAAAACGTGGGGCATACTGTAACAGAATTAAAACCATCTTTATCTGCCCTTGTTTGCCGTGAAGGGCTTTGTAGTGAGTGTATGGGACTGTCACTAAAAAATGTTGCAATTAAGGTTATTGACACTAAAAAGAAAAAAGAAATATATGATGATTTTGGTGAAATGTTGTTTACACATTTTGGTGTATCAGGACCAATGATTTTGTCGGCAAGTGCTCATATGAGAAATATGGAAAAAGAAAGATATGAAATATATCTTGACTTAAAACCAGCGCTTTCTCATGAGAAACTTGATGCAAGAATACTTCGTGATTTTGCTGATAACAGTAATAAATCTATTTCAAATGTATTAGCATTATTATTGCCAAAATCATTAATTTCACCTGTTTTAAGATTATCTCAAATAAAGCAATCTGAAAAAATCAATCAGATTACAAAAGAAATGAGAAAAATGCTTGTTGATACAATAAAATCTATTAAATTAACTGTTATGGATTTTAATGATATTTCTGAAGCAATTGTTACAGCGGGTGGTATAAAAGTGAGCGAAATAAATCCTAAAACTATGGAAAGTAAAATTTGTAAAGGATTATATTTTGCTGGCGAAGTTATTGATTGCGATGGCTATACAGGTGGGTTTAACTTGCAAATCGCATTTTCTACAGGACATTTAGCGGGTCTTTCCGCAAGTAATACAGATGAGGTGTAAAATTATGATTAATGTTGCTATTGACGGACCTGCAGGTGCAGGTAAAAGTACAGTTGCTCGTGCAGCTGCACAAAAATTAGGTTATATTTATGTTGACACAGGTGCTCTTTATAGAGCAGTTGGTGTTTATTGTATTCGTAAAAATATTGTTACAACAGATGCTGAATGTGTAGGTGCAATTCTTAGTGAAATTACTGTTGAACTTAAGTTCATTGATGGTGTTCAGCATGTCTTTCTCAATGGCGATGATGTTTCAACTGAGATTAGACTTCCAGAGGCTTCTATGGCAGCTTCTAATGTGTCGGCTATTCCTTCAGTAAGAGCATTCTTATTTGATTTACAGCGTGATATTGCAGCTAAAAATAACTGTATTATGGATGGTCGTGATATTGGTACTGTTGTTCTTCCTAATGCTCAGGTTAAGATTTTCTTAACTGCTGACGATACTGAAAGGGCAATGAGAAGATACAAGGAACTTCAGGAAAAGGGCAGTACTGTAACATATCAAGAAGTACTTGATGATATACGCGTTCGCGATTATAACGATTCACATCGTGAAATTGCTCCGTTAAAACCAGCTGAAGATTCAATTATTGTTAATACAACAAATTATACTCTTGAAGAGTCAATAAATAAAATTGTTGAAACTGTTGAGGAGAAATTATAATGACCCCAAAAGTCAGTAATTATAATTTTAACGAAATTAAAAAAAGAAATTTAATGAACGTAATCAGACCTATTGGAAAACTTTTTTGTAAAACTTATTACAAAGTTGAATACATAGGTCTTGAGAATATTGAGCGTAATAATGGTTTTATTATTGCACCCAATCACATAACAGAATTTGACCCATTATTTATTGCGATGGCTTCAAAACGATTGTTTTACTACATTGCCAAGTGTGAATTGTTTAAAAATCCAATACTAGCAAAAGCTATAACAGGCCTTAATGGTTTTCCAATTATGCGTGGTAAAGGTGATATGAGAGCGATTAATTATGCTGTTGAACTTGTTAATCGTGGTGAGGTGCTTTGTATTTTTCCAGAGGGCACTCGTTCAATTGATGGAACACCTAAAGATGCAAAATCTGGTGTAGGCTACATTGCTCGTCACTCAAACGCTGATATTATTCCAACTGCAATTTATATGGAAAATAAAGATAAAAAAGGCTCAAAAGTTGTTGTGAAATTTGGTAAGCCAATTTGTTATAGTGATATGGGATTTACAGATGGCGGAAAAACATCTGAAAATAAGCGTGTTGCGAAGAGCGTTATGGATGAAATTGTCCGTCTTTGGGAGGAATGCAAATGAAAATAACTCTTGCTAAAACTGCTGGGTTTTGCTTCGGTGTAAACAGAGCGGTTAATATGCTTTATGATTTAGTAAAAGATAATGTTAATGTATGCACACTTGGTCCTATCATACATAATCCACAAGTTGTTTCTGATTTAGAGCGTAAAGGTGTCAATATTATTGATGATATAAACAATGCAAACAATGGCAAGAAAGTTGTAATTCGAACTCATGGTGTTGAACAAAGCGTTTTGAAATATTGTGAAAACAACTCTCTTGATTATATTGATGCAACATGCCCTTTTGTAAAAAAAATCCATAAAATTGTGCAGAAAAATTCAACTAATGATTTACCTGTGTTAATTGCAGGTGATAAAAAACATCCAGAGGTTATTGGTATAAAAAGTTACTGTAATGGTGACTGTTTTGTGTTTAATACTGTTGGTGAATTAGAAGAAATATTTAATAAAAATAATTTTAATGATAAAAAACCATTCATAGTTGTTTCTCAAACAACTTTTAGCACAAAAGAATGGAAAAAATGTGTAAAAAAAATAAATTTACTATATACAAATGCAATAATATTTGATACAATATGTAGTGCGACTGAAGAAAGACAGGCAGAGGCTCAGTTATTATCAAAAGAAAATGATGTTATGATAATAATTGGTGGCCGGACAAGCTCTAATACAGCAAAACTTAAAGCTGTATGTGACTCTAACTGCCCGACTTATTTGATTGAAACAGCAGAAGAGCTTCAGGACATAGCTTTATGTGATGTTCAATCAATAGGCGTTACTGCTGGTGCATCAACACCTGACAGTATAATTAAGGAGGTAATAAGAACTATGTCCGAGAAATTTGAAAACACAAACACAATTAATATGGAGGAAACAGGCTTCGAGCAGATGCTTGAGGAATCATTAAGCGCTATGAGTTCTGAC
>JAZLBG010000094.1:0-27913 GCA_045613585.1 Candidatus Fimenecus sp.
TCCCCTGAAAGGGGAGATGTCACGAAGTGACAGAGGGGTTATACTCCCAACAAAACAAACCCCTCAGTCTCGCATTCGCTCGACAGCTCCCCTGACAAGGGGAGCCGAGAAAACGCATATAAAACAGTTAGACAAACTCAAATTTATTTAACAAAAAATCGGTCAAGGCGTTTTGCCCTGACCGACTAAATATTCATATTAAAATTAATATGCAGCTGTCCACCATTCTTCGAAACCAAGACCTATTTCATAGCTATCCATGAAAAGAATCATTGGAAGGTCGAAGTAATATTCAACAAGGTTACCTGTTGATTTTTCAATCTTAGCGATTGCTGTTGTGTCTTTATAATCACATTTTGGTTCAATACTGTTAATAACTGGAACATCCTTAATTGGGTCCTGAATTGACTGCTTTGTAAGAATTGAAGCAACTGCACCAACCTGCTTACCAAACTCTGGGTTAACCGCGCCCTTAACTACAACTGTGATAACATAGTAGTTGCCTTCTTCTTTACAATCAATGCTTCTGATATCACTAGCTGTAAGACCACAAGTTGCGCCTGCTGGTGGGAATTTTGCAGCAATATCTGCACCTGTGTATGTTTCGTTTGGTTCTTCAGCTTTAAGAAGAGAACTCATAAGTGATTCACCCAATGCTGAAAGCATACCTGCTTTAACATGGTTATTATAGTTGTAAGCATTTTTCTTTACAAGAGTTGCTGATTTTGCATTTGTTTTAACGCCATTGAATGCTTTTACAAACATATCAAACTGAGCCTGCTTTGAGCTTGTAACGTCGCCACTGTTCTGGTTGTTCTGAGAACCGCCCTGATTTGGCTTTTCGTTATTTGGTTTATCCTGATTTGGTTTTGTATCTGTACCATTATTTGTATTGGTATCAGTATTTGTATTTGTATCAGTATTTGTATTTGTGTTTGTATTTGTATTGGTATTTGTATTTGTATTAGTATCAGTATTAGTATTAGTATTTGTATTTGTGTTAGTGTTAGTATTAGTGTTAGTATTTGTGTTAGCGTCAACATCGCCACCAACTGTAATTGTTGTTTTCTTAGCAATAGTTGAAAGACCTATTCTGGTATTTGCCACTACTAACGCACTATAAGTTACTGCAATAGCAACACAAATAGCAACCGTCTTAACGAAAAGAGTTGTAAACTTCTTTCTCTTTTCTGCTTTCTTTTCTAATTTTTCTTTATATTGTGCGGGTGTAAGCTGTTTTTTAGCCATTTTTTGAACCCCTTTCAAAAAAATAAACTTTTACCACATTACTTTACAACAAAACAGAAAAAAAGTCAATAACATTCTCTAAAAATACCTGTAACATTATTTTTTATATTGTCATAATTTACTTTTTGTGCTATCATTAAATATACGTGGTGATAATAATGAAAGATTTTAAAAGAAAAGCGTTTAGCTGGTGGGTTATAATTAAAGTTGTTGGCCATTTATTATTTGTAATGAGTCCAAAAATCAAATACTTTAACCATCTCGACAAAAAAGGAGCACACGAAAAGCGTGATGCATTTGCTTTCAAGACAGTGAGAAAATGGTCAAAATTTGTTGTTCGTGCTGCAAAATTAAACATCGAAGTTAAGGGTATTGAAAAAATCCCTACTGATAGGCCGGTACTTTTCACACCTAACCATCAAAGCTATGCTGATATTCCTGTACTTTTATATGCTTTAAGTGATTTTTATTTTGGTTTTATGATGAAAATCTCACTTGCAGGGGTGCCATTCATTGGCGCAATAAGCAAAATGCTTAAAAGCGTGCCTGTTAACCAAGAAAATCCTCGTGAAGCAGTCAAAGCAGTTCACAAAACTATTGAAACAATCGAAAGTGGCCATTCAATGCTTATTTTCCCTGAGGGCAAGCGTGGTTACTCAAATACTCCTGATGAATTTAAAAACGGCGCATTTAAAATTGTTCAAAAAACAAATGTTACGGTTGTGCCAATTTATATAAGAAATGTTTTCAAGGTGCTTGAGGGTAACGATGGTGTGGTTGCACCTGCTGATATTAAAATCACAATTCTTGACCCTATTGAAACAAACAATATGACCCGTGCTGATGTTAAAGAATTGCACGATAAAGTTCACAACATAATTCTTGAAGAATCAAAGAAATATGACGATTAAAGCACATTTTTTAGGCAGTCTGCAAAAAAAGACTGCCTTTTTTTATATGTTTTGCAATATTGAATATTATTACATAATATTGTATAATAAGTTGATTATTGCTCTTAGGGAGGTATATTAATGAAAAAAGGAATTATTTATGATAAGTCCGCAAAAGTTTTTCCTATAATCATTATGGCAATCGGCATTGTTTTAGCTCTTGCATTACAGATTATGCGACTTAATTTTGTTGCAGTTGTCAATGTTGCATATATGTGCATCACAGTTGCTATTATGATGCTTGGAATTTTCATTTTCAAAAAGCTTTATGTATGGAATTTTATTACATATGGCATTAACGCTTTAAGCATTGTACTTTATTACACAATATGGGGTGCAGATGCAGGCTTTGGTGCAATTATGTCAGGTAAAGCAGGTTGGAAGTCACTTGAAAATGCTCTTACATCAGGCGCAGACGCTGGTAATTTCTTCATCCGCCTTGGTGGTAACCTTTTGCTTATTTTACCTTGTGCTATTTTCTTCTTTGCACTTTTATTTGTTGGTAAAAAACATTTCGAAAACAAAAAGGCTCACGTTGTAATCACAAGTATTATCAGTATTTTACTTGCTGGTACATCTGCTTTTTATGTAATCACAATGAATCTTCGCTCACAGCCTAATGTTGAAAGAATGTGGGATGGTCACAACGACTACCTTGATGGTGTTGACGAAGAAAGCAAAGGCAAACCAAATGTGCTTTTCATTATGATGGATGACTTGGGTTGGGGTGACATTTCACTTAATGGCGCTATTTATAATACTCCAAACATTGACAGCATTGGTGAAGATGGCGTTAATTTTGACAACTTCTATTCAAGCTATTCAGTTTGCTCACCTGCTCGTTTCAGCCTTATGACAGGTCGTTATCCATTCCGTGGGTATGCAGATAATGTTATTTATCCAACTCAGCAGACAACATCAAAATTCGCATCAACTCGTCTTTTCAACTCAATTGAAATGGGTAACAACTGTGACGGTATGCTTGGCGACGAAATCACAATCGCAGAAGTATTCCAGAATGCAGGCTATAACACAGGCGCATTCGGTAAATGGCATTTAGGTGACTATGGCGAATATCTTCCAACAAATCAAGGCTTTGATTATTTCTATGGTAGCCATCATGTAAACGATATGACTCCATTCTATTATGTTGAAGAAGAAAACGGTGCTTATGAAATTGTTCATGGTACTGACGAATTCTTTAAAGATGGCAAAAAAGAGCAAAGTATGGCAAGTGAATGGATTCACGAATCAATTAACGATTGGATTACAGACCAGGTTAAGAATTCTGACGAGCCATTTTTCGCATATTATGCTACTCCATGGCCACATGGTCCTGTTTTTGCAGGTGACGATTGGGATGGCAAAACAGGTATGGGCACTTATGTTGACTGCGTAACAGAGTTTGACTACTATTTAGGCGAGCTCTTTAACACACTTGAAGATTTAGGTGTTATGGACGATACAATTATTGTATTCACTAGTGATAATGGTCCTGCACTTGAAGGCTCAACAGGTGAACTTCGTGGCGGTAAATATTTAGCATACGAAGCAGGTCAGAAAGTTCCATTTATGATTAAGTGGAATAACAATAACGGACTTTGGGAAGCTGGCACAACAAGACAACAAAGTTCTGTACTTGCAGATATGTTCCCAACTCTTATTGAACTCTGCGGAATTACAGGCAACAAAGGTACAAAGAATTACTTGCCAACCGACAGAATAATTGATGGTGTTTCAATGGTTCCTGTTCTTAAAAATGACACTGCAATTCATAACGAAGACCACCCAATTCTTCATATGAAACGCGAAAAACTTAAGGCACTTCAATACACAATGAAAACTGACGACGTGCTTACTCGTGAAGAATATAAGGATTATAAATACCCTGTTCTTACTGAAAACGATTATGTAACATTCAAGTATTTCCGTAAAATGCAAAACGATAACCCTGCATTCTTCGATAAAACAAGAAAGAACTGGTTGTTTGTACTCACCGACGATAAGAGCGAAAGCTATAACCGTACAAGCACATACCCAACAATCGCAGAAGAGCTTAACAAGAAAATGGACGAAGTTATGAAAGACTTCAAAGAAAATCGTCGAGGCATCAACTACGATTACTACAAATAAATCATAACAAATTAAGCCCCATTGGAAGTTGCTTTTCAATGGGCTTTGTTATATAATTAATAAAAATGAATTCGCAAGAATTCAATTCATGGAGCGTAAGCGAGAAATCATGGCGAAGCCAATTCATGCGTAGCAAATCATTAAAAAATGAATTGCAAACAAGTTTGCATGAATCGATTTCATCATGAATTGTGATAAATCACATGATTTGCACCTATGGTGCATTAAATAAAACTTTCATGGAGCGAAAATTACTTATGCCACCACTTTCAATTATGATTAAACCTGCATCAAGTCTTTGCAATATGCGTTGTGAATACTGTTTTTATCACAACGTTACAGAGCTTCGAGAGGTTTCATCTTTTGGTATTATGACAAATGATACTGCCGACAATTTAATAGAAAAGGCGTTAAAATTTGCCAATGGTGAAAGTGTAGCCTTTGCTTTTCAGGGTGGCGAGCCTTTAATAGCAGGGCTTCCCTATTTTGAGCATTTTGTTGCTAAAGTGAAATCTGCAAACAAGTTAAATAGCCAGATTTTTTTCAGCACACAAACAAATGGCACTCTTGTTACTGATGAGTGGTGCGAGTTTTTCCATAAAAACAACTTTCTTGTAGGGTTAAGCCTTGATGGTGATTTTAAGCATAATAAATTCCGCGTTGATGCTAATCACGAAAACACATTTTATCGTATTCTGGGTACTGCCGAAAAGTTTAAAAAGCACAAGGTTGAGTTCAACATTTTAACTGTGCTTACAGGCTACTGTGCCGATAACATTGACGATATTTACAAGTTTTTCCGTAACAAAGGCTTCAGGTATCTTCAATTCATACCTTGTTTGCGACCATTTGGTGACAATGCTGAAAGTGAATTGTATATGACACCAGAGCAATATGGTAATTTTCTTGTGAAATGCTTTAACTATTATGTTAAGGATTACGTAAGAGGTCAATATACAAGTGTCAGATGGTTCGACAATATTGTCCATCAGTTTTTAGGCAACAAAACTGAACAATGCGGAATGTGTGGCCATTGTATGCATCAGTTTGTGGCCGAAGGTAACGGAAATATTTACCCTTGCGATTTCTATTGTACAGATGAGTGGTATTTAGGCAACATTAATGACGAAAACGAGAATTTTGACACAATTGCCCACTGTGATAAGGCTATTGAATTTTTAAGAGAAAGCCTAGCAATGCCAGAAAAATGTAAGCAGTGTAAATACTACCCTGTTTGTCGTGCAGGTGGTTGCAAGCGTACACGCGCTGACAGAGATTATTGCGAAAGCTATAAAAAATTCTTCTCATCTTGCCTGCCACTTTTCAGAGCATTTATAAATGAGAAGAAATAAAATTAATATTGATTAAAAATTAAGGAACTCCCACTTCGAGAGTTCCTTTTTTAATAATCTGTATTGGGGAATTCATTTATTTTCATAAAATAAAAAGCTGTTTCTTTTTTTGCAGATTTTACTGATAAATCATAGACCTTATCCTTATCAATCCCCTGTTCAACGTAACAATCAATATATTTTAATAGTTTGCATTCATAAATAAGAGTTTTATGTTCCACCCCTGTAGGTTCTTGTTTAAATCCTAACAACCGATAGTTTATTGGTTGTATATCATAATTATCAATAATTATAAATTCTTGTTCATCGTCATTTTTTAAGATAAAAAATAAAACAGTTTTAATATCATTAGCTGTCATATGATAATAAAAATTGTTTTGTTCGTCTTTTGAATATAATTCATATTGCATATATTTTCAACCTCATTAAAGTTGACCATTATATTGGTCAATATCTTTTATAAATATAGCATAAAATAATCCCAGTTGCAACCGATATTGGTCAAAAAATGCATTTAGGGGAAATATTTATGGAACAAAAATTCAGACGAGATAGAAATATGGGTGCTAATTTAAGACGATTGCGAGAAAATAATAACTTTTCACAAGAAAAACTTTGTGCTCAATTGCAGCTCCATTCTTGTGATATTATTCGCTCTACTTATGCAAAATATGAATCTTGTGAATTAAATATACCAATAAGCGTAATTATTGCACTAAAGAAAATTTATAATTGTCAGTATGATGACTTTTTCAAAGGTTTAGAATAAAAATTAAGGAACTCCCACTTCGAGAGTTCCTTTTTTGTTTGATAAATTTGAGTTTGTCGATATGTTTGTGTCACACCTCATCCGCCTCGTTCCTCGGCACCTTCTCCTCAAGGAGAAGGCGTATTAAGGCTTCCCCTTGAGGGGAAGCTGTCAACGAAGTTGACTGATGAGGTGTAATAAATGAGTTCGACAAACTCCAATTTTCTAATTATTCTCTTCAAAACTACCTGTATATAGCTGATAATACTTACCCTTTTGACTAATCAAATCGTCGTGGTCGCCACGCTCAATAATTCGTCCGTTTTCAAGCACCATAATTGCATTTGCATTTCGTACAGTTGAAAGTCTATGGGCAATAACAAAAACTGTTCTGCCTTGCATAAGGGCATCCATACCCTTTTCAATCTGTTTTTCTGTTCTTGTGTCAATTGAGCTTGTAGCCTCGTCAAGAATAAGCACAGGTGGGTCTGCAACTGCTGCACGAGCAATTGAAAGTAACTGACGCTGTCCTTGTGAAAGGTTTGCACCATCACCTGTAAGCATTGTGTTATAGCCATCAGGAAGATTTTCAATAAATGAGTGAGCGTTTGCAATTTTTGCCGCTTTTACAATATCTTCGTGAGTGGCATCAAGATTACCATAACGAATATTATCTTCAATTGTACCTGTGAAAAGGTGTGTATCTTGTAAAACAATACCAAGTGAGCGACGCAAATCGTCTTTTTTAATCTTCTGAATATTTATACCATCATAACGGATTTTGCCCTCTTGGATTTCATAGAAACGATTAATAAGATTTGTGATTGTTGTTTTACCTGCACCAGTTGAACCAACAAATGCGATTTTCTGACCAGGCTTTGCATAGAGAGAAACATCATGAAGTACTGTTTTTTCGTCAGTATAACCGAATGTAACATCTTCAAAAACAATATCACCTGCAAGGCGTGTATATGTGATTGTGCCGTCACCGTGAGTGTGCTTCCAAGCCCAGATGCCTGTATGCTTTTCAGTTTCTTCGATTTCGCCTTTGTCATTGAGTTTTGCATTGACAAGCATAACATAGCCTTCATCAATTTCAGGTTTCTGGTCAATAATCTCAAATATTCTTTCTGCACCTGCAAGCGCCATAAATGCATTGTTGAATTGTTGAGTAACATTTGAAATTGGTTGAGTAAAACTTCTTATATATTGCAAGAAAGCAACAATCTGGCCAGGAGATAAAATACTCTTAATAGCAAGAACACCACCAAGTGCCGCTGAAAGTGCATAAGCAATATGAGAGATGTTATTCATAATAGGGCCTAACATATTTGCAAAAGAGTTTGCACTTGTTGACACCTTGCGAAGCTTTTCGTTTACTTCATTAAAATGATTAACTACTTCTTCTTCGTGATTAAAGACTTTAACCACTTTCTGTCCTTCAATAATTTCTTCAATGTAGCCGTTTACTTTACCTAAATCTTCTTGCTGTTTTTTGAAGAATAATGCACTTCGTTTACCGATGAATTTTGTAACTAAAGTCATTACAACTACCATTAAAAGAACAACTATGGTCATTTGCCAACTTAAAGTAAGCATAATAATCAGTGAGCCGAGAATCATAATGCCTGATGAAATAAACTGTGTAACACCTTGGCTTATGAACATACGAAGTGTTTCAACGTCGTTTGTAAATCGGCTCATAATTTCGCCATTTGGTCGAGAGTCGAAATAACTGATTGGCAAATCTGAAAGAGAGTCAAACAAATCTTTACGGATTTTATTAAGTGTTCTCTGTGTAAGCCACACTGAACATTTTGACTGGCCGTAAGATGCAATTACACCACCGAAGAAAACACAAGCCATAATGCCCATCATCTTAAAAAGGCCTGTAACCAACTCACCTTCGAAGTTTTGTCCGATAAGTGGAGTAAGATAATCGTCAATAATAGGTTCAATGAAAAGTGAGCCTGAAACAGATGCAAGTGAACTGACTGCTGCAAATAAAAGCATACCAATAAATAGTCCTTTTTGCATTAAGATATACTTTAATAATCTTTTAATTGTACCTTTGGTATTCTTTGGTTTTGGTGGTGCTGGTCTGCCTCGACCGCGATTTCCTGGTCCACCTGGTCCTCCCATTGGTCCTGCCATCAGTTAACACCCCCTTGCAAATCGAAATCGTCACTACCCTTTTGTTGTGACTCGTAAATATCTTTATAAATTTCGTTACGCTCTAACAAATCGTTATGAGTACCAATATCGTTGATTTCACCATTTTCAATAATAATAATCTTATCACAATCTTCAACTGATGAAATTCTTTGAGCAATAATAATTTTTGTAGTTGACGGAATACACTCGCGAAGTCCTTTGCGGATTTTCGAGTCTGTAAATGTATCAACCGCACTTGTTGAGTCGTCAAGAATAAGAATTTTTGGCTTTTTAAGAATTGCGCGGGCAATACAAAGTCTTTGCTTTTGTCCACCTGATACATTTGAGCCACCCTGACTTAAATCTGTGTTATAGCCATCAGGGAATGATGTAATAAAAGTGTGTGCATCTGCAATTTTACAAGCCGCAACTAATTCTTCATCAGTTGCATTTTTGTTACCCCAACGAAGATTTTCAGAAATTGAGCCTGAGAAAAGCACATTTTTTTGAAGCACCATACTTACTTCTTCACGAAGAGCATGGATTTTATAATCTTTAACATTAACTCCACCAACTAGTACTTCACCATCGGTTACATCATAAAGTCTAGGAATTAATTGCACAAGGCTTGTTTTAGCACTACCTGTTGCACCGATAATACCAACCATTTCGCCACTTTCAATTTTGAAATCGGCGTTTTTAATTATAGGGTGATTAGCACCATCATACTTAAATGATACATTTTTAAACTCAATTGAGCCGTCTTTTACATTTGTAATTGTAGCATCGTCATCTCTTATATCAGGAATTTCGTTGATAACCTCATTAATACGCTTTGCACTTGCCTGTGACATAAAGAATTGCATAATAAGGAAAATAACCATTAAGAAACTCATTAAAATCTGCATTGCATAAGTATAAACAGCAGTAAAGTTGCCTATATCAAGAATTTCTGCAGAAATCGCTTTTGCTGCAATATAAAGGATTGCAAGAATTGTGCCATACATAATTGCCATAAATGTTGGCTGACCTAAAATCATAAGCTTTTCTGCAAAAATTGCTGCATCAAAAAGATTATCATTTGCCTTTTTGAACTTATCTTTTTCGTAATCTGAACGAACAAATGCTTTTACAACTCTTATATTAGTGAGATTTTCTTGAATTGAAGCGTTAAATCCGTCAAACATTTCAAGAAGTTTCTTAAAGCGTTTCATAGCAATAGGTGCAAAAACTACAAGAATAACCATAATTAATGGAAGCGAAACGAGAAATGCTGATGAAATCTCTTTACTCATTTTTATTGTGAAAATAAGTGCCACCACAAACTGCACAGGTGCTCTGAAAAGCATTCTAATCATCATAACAAATGTATTTTGCACGCTGTTTACATCAGTTGTAAGACGGGTAATAAGTGATGCAGTTGAAAACTTATCAATATTTGAGAATGAAAAAGTCTGGATTTTGCCCATCATATTTTCACGAAGTCTTGCACCAAAGCCCATACCTGCAACTGCTGCTGCACGGGCTGCAATTGTACCGCAACAAAGTGAGCCTAATGCGAATATAAGCATACGAAGTCCATATTTTAACATCTGATTAAGACTCTGGTCACCAAATCCCTCTGACTGAATAAGATTCACAATTTCTGCCATTACAAGAGGAATCATAAGTTCAAGTATAACCTCACCCACCATAAAAATTGGTGAAATTATTGCAGGCAGTATATACTTTTTTGCATATTTCAACAACTTAAACATTTTAATCCTCCTTTACAAAATCAGTTAAGTTATTATTCATTCTTTCAAGAAATGTTACCATTAAATCCATTTCTTCTTCTGTAAAGCCCTTATATGCAATATCGTCAATTCTCATAAAGGTGTTTTCTGCAAACTGAAATAACTCTTTGCCTTTTTTAGTAAGCTTTACAGTATTTCTTCGAGCGTCTTTTTTATTTTCAAGGCGCACAACAAGACCTGATTCTTCCATTCTTTTAAGTGATGTTGCAACAGATGGTGGTGAAATATGCAAAAATTCTGCAATTTCTTTCTGTGTTGCATTATTATGCTCACTTAAATATTTAAGTATTGGTGGTTGCCCAAAATAGATACCCTTTTCACGAAATCTTGCATCAACAATATTTCTGTGACTACAATGATAACGATGAAAAGCATCATTTATCTTTTTAACTCTTTCTATCATTTTTTCACGACCTATATAAATTAGTTAACCGCTTAATAGTTAACCGGTTAACTATTTTTATTATATACACTTTTTTATATAAGTCAACCCCATTTTTTATGGTCAATTATGAACTTTTTGTAAACAAATCGGCGTTTTTTCGAAATCGTCCCGCAAAACGTGGGACGATTTTGCTTGTTGGGACTATATATGGAGAGTATTTTTTCTGAAACTCTTCGGAAAGGAGTAAAAAATGAACGAACGAAAACTTACAAAAAAGGAGTTGGATTTTTGTCGTGCTTTTGTGCGACTGAGAAATCCAAAAGAATCAGCCATTCGGGCAGGCTATGAAATTTTGCCTGAATACCGCGGAATAAGTCTGTTATCAAAAAAAGAAATCCGTCAAAAAATCACAGAGTTAGAAAAAGAGAGCCTTGTTGATGAAAGCCTTGTGTCAGCAGGACTCCAACGCCTTGCATTCGGCTCTTGTGCAGATGCGGTGAAACTTATTCTTTCTGCCAATCAAGACACCTCCCCCAATGTTGATAGTCTTGATTTGTTCAATGTAGCAGAAATTAAATACACTTGCGGAAAAGGTATGGAAATCAAATTTTTCGACAGACTTAAAGCGTTAGAAAAACTTTCTGAAATATCACAAAACGGAAAAGAAACAGGCACCCTATCTTTCTATGAAGCGCTTGAGCGTAGCGCTGAAAAGTATATGGAGAGAAACAATAATGGCTGATATTAAATTCCACGAATTTTCAGAAAAACAACTGACAGTGCTTAACTGGTGGTGCGAGAATAGTCAATATAAAGATTATGACGCCATTATCTGTGACGGTGCTGTAAGAAGTGGCAAAACAGTTTGTATGTCCATTTCGTTTATTCTTTGGGCTTTTTACCGATTTTCTGACTGCTCATTTGCTCTTTGCGGTAAAACAATTACATCACTTAGAAGAAATGTAGTCACTCCCCTGCTACCAATTCTTTGTGAAATGGGATTTACAGTAAAAGACAGAAAAAGTAGTAATTTTCTTGAAATATCAAATGGTAACAAAGTCAACAGATTTTACCTTTTCGGCGGTCGTGACGAGTCTTCTGCCTCACTTATTCAAGGTATGACACTTTGCGGAGTTTTACTTGATGAAGTAGCCCTTATGCCACGCTCATTTGTTGAGCAGGCTATGGCAAGATGCTCTGTAACCGGGTCAAAGTTATGGTTTAACTGTAACCCTGAAAATCCACGACATTGGTTTCATACTGAATGGATTAAAAAAGCAAAGACTAAAAACTGTCTTTATCTTCATTTTCTTATGGAGGATAATCCGTCACTTTCAAAGAAAATCCGTGACCGCTATCGTTCTCTTTATTCAGGTGCATTCTATGAAAGATTTGTGCTAGGAAAATGGGTGGCTGTTGATGGTCTTGTGTATCCGTTTTTCAATGAAAAAGAGCATATTGCAAATACTCTCCCTAAAAATTGCAGTCAGTATTATATTTCTTGCGACTATGGTACTGTCAACCCCGCATCTTTCGGATTATGGGGACTTTATAAAGGCGTGTGGTACAGATTGCGGGAATTCTATCACGACTCAAAAGCAAAAGGCTTTCAGATGACCGACAAAGAATACTATGACGAATTAGTAGCTCTTGCAGGTGACAAAAAAGTTGAAGCTGTGATAGTTGACCCTTCTGCCGCATCTTTTATGGAGTGTATTCGTCGCGAAGGCAAATTCAGAGTAATCCCTGCAAAAAACAACGTGACAGATGGTATTCGTAAAGTAAGCGAAAAACTGAAATGCAAAGAAATTTTAATTGGTAGTTCCTGTATTGATACAATTCGCGAATTTTCTATGTATCGTTGGGACACCAATGGGATTCATGATGCCCCACGAAAAGAGTATGACCACGCTATGGACGATATTCGTTATTTTGTGGCTACTGCTCTCAATGAAACTGACGGATTTGGCTTTGCCTTATCTGTTGAAAGAAACTAAAAGAAGGAGTTTTTATGTCTATATTTGAAAAAATGGCAAAGAAAAAAGTTTGCACTTCTTCTCCACAAACTTCCAACTCACACACTTTTGACCTGTTGGGCAGTTACTCACCCGCTTGTGTTTGCAACCCTGAACTTTATAGAATGTTAAGAGAAGCAATTCCTGTTATTGACACGGCAATTCATAAAATTGTGCGTCTTACTGGCGGATTTACTGTAAAAACCAATAATGGCAGAAATCAGGCACAACTTGAAAATTTTATTCGCAACATAAATGTTGGTGGCACAGGCAACGGACTTCAACAGTTTATTGACATTTACTTTGAACAATTGCTCACTTATGGCACATCTGCAGGTGAAATTGTAACAGATGGTAATACTGTAAATTCACTTTATAATGTGCCAATCCGCAATATAAGTCTTAAAAGAAATCCACAGAATTTCAATGAAATTCTTATTTGCAAGCCTGACAGTACAAACACTCCCGTAAAATTTCAAGAACTTGTTATGTATTCTGCGCTTAACCCAGAAGCTGGTAGTATTACAGGCAACTCAATTCTTAAAGGGCTCCCTTTTGTAGCATCAATTCTTGTTAAGATTTACGAGTCTATTGGGCAGAATTGGGAAAGAGCGGGAAATCTTCGTTATGCAGTTACATATAACCCTGGCTCTGATATGCTTGACCGTGCTTACGCCAAAGAGCGTGCAACACAAATAGCAACTGAATGGGCAAGTGCTATGGACAAAAACAGCGTTAAAGATTTTGTGGCGGTTGGTGACGTGCAAATTAAGGTGATTGGTGCAGATAATCAGGTGCTTGACAGCGAAATACCCGTTAAGCAAATGCTTGAACAAATTGTGGCAAAACTTTCTATTCCACCATTTATGCTTGGTCTTTCTTGGAGTACAACTGAAAGAATGTCATCACAACAAGCAGATGCATTAACTACTGAACTTACTGCATACAGACGAATTCTCACACCTGTTATTGAGAAAATTTGCAATATTTTCTTGCGTCTTTGTGGCAATAGTGACGGAGTGCAAGTGGTGTGGGATGAAATTACATTACAAGATTCAGTAGAGCTTGCAAGGGCAGAACTTTATTCTGCACAAGCAAAATCACTTTTGGGAGGTGACAATAAATGATTAAATGTTATCAGTCAAAAAATGAAATCGGTATGCCCACAGATGAAGATATGAAACTTATTAATGAGCATACCCTTAAAACTCTCACAAAAGATGATGTTTTCTGCTTCAGTGTTATTCTTTGTGACAACGACATTGACCGTGATTTTGAACGATTTGATGAAAATGCTCTTAAAACACTTGAAAAATTGTTTGTAGGTAAAACAGGTATTCTTAACCACAGTATGAGAAGTGAGGACCAGAATTCTCGCACATACAAAACCCAAGTGTTGGTTGATAATTCTCGCAAAACAGTTGACGGCTTACCTTACACCTGTTTAAAAGCGTGGTGCTACACAGTAAACAGTGAAAAGAACAAGTCCCTTATTCGTGATATTGAAAGTGGTATTAAAAAAGAGGTCAGCATCAGTTGTGCAAGTGATGAGCGTATTTGCTCAATTTGTGGCGAAAATCATTGTAGTCATATTCCAGGCAGAAAATATAACGGTGAGCGTTGTTACAAGACAATCACAAACATTACAGATGCTTATGAATGGTCATTTGTGGCGGTGCCTGCACAAAGAAATGCAGGTGTTACAAAATCTTTTAAAAAGGAGAAGTCTATGGAAAATATTTTAAAATCCATTAAAGAAGAAAAATTACTTACTTTAAGTGAAAATGAACTTAGAAAGATTTCAGATTATATTGAAAATCTTGAATCAAAAAGTGCAGATGGTGAAAAATACAGAACTTCACTTTGCACGAAAATCAAATCATATTTTTCTTTAACAATTCCTGAAATCAAAGAAGCTCAAGTTGATGAAATGATTAAAAATCTTTCAACTGAAAGTCTTGAACAGCTTTCAAAAACTATGAGCAAAAAAGCTAACACAGTTGTTCCTATTAAAGGACAACTTTATACAGAAGAAAACAAAAACGATAATTCAAATAGTCAGTTTAAATTTTAAGGAGGATATAATTTATGGCAACATTTGAAACAATTAAACTCGATAAAGGTCTTTATGGTACAGGTAAGGGTTTTCTTACCGAACTTGAAAAAATCGACCCATCAGAAAACTACAAAGGTACTTCTCTTGATGGTCTTGATGCTTTTGAGCGTCAGTTAAAGCGTTTTGACATTAGAATCAAGGGTGCAGGTAGTGACTCAGTAGAAAAATTCTTTGCAACTACTGACTCTGCAGTACTTTTCCCTGAATATGTATCTCGTGCAGTACGCCAAGGCGTTGAAGATGCTAATTGCATTGACTCTATTATTGCAACAAGAACAAATATCAATGGTCTTGATTACAGAACAATCGCATCTGTTCCAACTGATGCAGAAAAGAATCTTGTTGAAGTTGCAGAAGGTGCACAGATTCCTGAAACAGTTATTCGCACACAAGATAATCTTGTTAAACTTAAAAAGCGTGGCAGAATGCTTGTTGCATCTTATGAAGCAATCCGTTTTCAGAAGCTTGACCTTTTCACAGTAATGCTTCGTCAGATTGGTGCTCATATTGCAAGAGCACAGTTTAGTGATGCACTTGAAGTGCTTCTTGCTGGTGACGGAAATGAAAATCCTGCTCCAGAAGTTAATATGCTTGGCGATAATCTCACATACACAGACCTTCTCAACCTTTGGAATTCATTTTCACCATTTGAATTGAATACAATTATTGCTTCTCCAGATGCACTTGTTTCTATGCTTTCAATGCCTGAATTCAGAGATGCAAATGCAGGTCTTAACTTCCATGGAACAGGCTCTATGATTACACCTTTTGGTGCGAAAATTCTTAAATCTAATGATTTAGCTGAAGCAGTTGTAGGTCTTGATAAAAACTATGCTCTTGAAATGGTTACTGCAGGTGATATTATGACAGAATACGACAAACTTATTGACCGTCAGCTTGAGCGTGCTGTTATTTCACAGATTTCAGGCTTTGCAAAAATCTTTACTGACGCTTCAAAAGTTATGAATGTATAAAGGGTGACTTGAAATGATTAATGTCTGGTCAGTTTCACAAGTGCTTGAAGATACTGGTGTATTATCAACAGAAGACTCTAAAAAAGCTATGCCCTTTTGTGTTTCAGCCTGTGCAAATCTTTCAAAACGCCTTAAAGACGTAAAGTATGAAGATGAGTCCGCTGTAATTAACGCTTGTGCAGGAATTGCACTTTATAGCTATACTCTTTTGCAAAATAGTAGTAGTGATGATTTTTCGTCATTCAAAGCGGGTGACGTAACCATCAGTAAAAGTCCATCAGCAGTTATTGAAAATGCTGTGAAATTCCGTGACGAAGCACTTCTTCAGGCATCCGAATACTTAACTGATGTGGATTTTGTGTTTAAGGCGGTAGAAATATGAACATTAACAAAATGCTTAACACTTATGGTAACTCCATCTATATTTCAGGTGCAGATGGTTGGAATTCACCTATATTTAAGGCGTTTATTCAACCATTACGATATAAAAACAAGTTATATCAACAAGGCAGTGTCACTCCAATTGGAGTAAACAAAAATAATGTCTATCTCTATATAGGCCCTGGCACACACGACCTTACAAAGCTTGATAATACATATAGAATTCACGACAACGAAAATAAAAAATATATTATTGACCGTGCCGAGAAAATTACAGTCAATAATTCTGTTGTTTACATTTGGGCAATTATAAGACAAACTACGGAGGTGTAAAATGACCACGAACGGAACACTTGCCGAAACTATTGTGTCTGCCTTATCAAAAGACACAAATTTTAATGATATAACCTTTGTTGTGGCTTATGAAAATGATATAAAGCCCACTCCCCTTAACAAACCTATTGTGGCAATATCTGTAAAGGGATGTGAAATCAGCCCGAAGCTTACAGAAGTTCTTGAAACAGGTGAAATTACTGAAACCAATAAAAGAAAAATGGAAACTACTCTTAGCGCAGATATTTATCTGCCATATTCAATGGGCGGAAGTAAAGGGCATAAGATTTTTGACAGAATTGCAACGTATCTTCTGTTTACTAAAAAGTATAACATTTCAAAATCTGTTTGCTACAACACAGAGTACGACAGTAATTGTGAAGCAATAATCCTTCGCACACATTTTACATTTATTAATACTATTTCGGCATAAAAAAGACCGATTGGGGAGAAATCCTCAATCGGTTTTGTATTTTTACCATTTATTTTCTACATATTCGCACCAGCTTGGCAAGTTTTTAATTTCAACTACCTTGCCATCATCAAGTGTTACTGTACCATTCCAATAGCCATTTACCTGATGACAGTGCATACCTGCAACATTTGCAATATTAATGTTAGTTTCATTATCAAATGTTGGTGTAAGAGTAAGATTAAATCTGCCATCGTCAGAAATAAATTCCCACTCTTCCATATATCTGTCTTTAGGGAATTTCTTAACATCAACCGCACCGATTTTGTGAGCCTTACCATCCCAGAAAAGACAAGTTTCAGTAGCGTTACTCTCGTCACCGATAGCCCATGTTACTTCAAAGCCAAAAAGATGCTTTGTGCCATCTTCGTCATAAATATACTGTGAGCCATTACCCCAATACCAAACAAGGCTATAAGGAGTATTTACACGACCCCAGTCCATATAGCAGAAAGTATCTTCTTTTGAGAATTCATAAACTTCGTCACCGAATTTATATGTACCGCTACAAGGCATACAGTTCTGTTTTGTTGTCATAAAGTAACGTGTTGGCTGATTTTCGAAAGGAAGAACAGTTGTAATATTCTCAAGGCCTGGCATAATATCCATATGGAATTCGCACTCAACCATCTTATCTTTAACAGGTGCTCTGAACCAGAGTGTTCTGTATGTTTCGTGAGTATCAAACACAACCTGTGCCTGTCTTACAGTTGCTTTAAAAGTATTTGGCACATCACCTTTTGGTGGAAGAATATATTTGTTTGCACCGCCAACATAAATGTAGTTTGCATCTGCAATTACACATTTGTTTTTAAGGTCAGTAAGTTTTGCACTTACATAACCACCAATAGAAATATTTGCAAAGCTTAAATCAACAACAAAGTTTTCATTTCTGATAACAAAGAAATCCCATTCTTTTTTACGCCAGTTTGGTTTTGAATGGTCACGGTTATAAGTGAACACGTTGTGTCTTGCCCAACCTTTTGCAAGAAGAGTGCCATCTTCTGCTAAAAGTGGAGTTTCTTCTGTGTATTCAATCTGTTTTGATTTTTCAGGCCATTCTGTAAAGCTTTTATAAGTTCTTGGTAATTCCTTTGACATAAAAATCCCTCTCATCTTCCCATTTTCATTATTATATCAATATAAAACAGTCAATTCAATAAACAAAATTGAACTGACTGTTGATTTTTTATTTATTTAATCTTTTTTGAAGCTGGTCATACTCTTTTTCGATTTCTGCCATACGATTTTCAAGTGCTTCATATTCTTCTCGCCATAAAGCGTATTCTTTTTTATCTTCTTTATCTGGCATAAAATCTTCAAGGTCTAAAAGTTGGTCTTCTAATTCGTCGTATTCTTCAGAAAGACACTCTATTTTTGCCTCAATTTCTTTTTGGTTTGTAAATTCGTAAATTTCGCCCATATTAAAAGTCCTCTATATAAAACAACTGTTTTCTCATTCTGCCACGATTCTCATAAATATAGCCATTTTCATCCCAATAGATTTGAAATCCGTCTAAATGATAATATTTATTACCATCACTATCGTAATAATACTCATACCAATCTGTTTCGCTAGTGCTTAATTCTTCATTTTCAAGATATACAAAATACCCATCACTATCAAGATAACAATATTTACCAAGAAAAACCTTTTCATTCTGGTCAACATAATCACCAAATCCAGTAAGAACAGAATTATATTCATAAGTATTGCCATCACGGTCTAAAAGTGGCACCTGATAAGTATCACTATACTCGTTGCCATTCACATCATAACAAGTAAATTCAAATATATACTCATCATCAATAATGCTTTTTACTACTGAAAATCCCATAGTACCAATTGCTACAACTGTGATTATACTTGCAACACCACTTAAAAGCAACGAAATAATGCACAATATTGCACCCTTGCGATTATTGGTTGGGGTGACTTGCTCAAAAAGATATTCCGTATTCTTTTTGCGAATAAATCTGTGATATACACAATAAGCAACTCTGCCTAATACAGGAAATCCAAAAGCAAATACAACCCATCTTCCCTTATGGCTGATATTGTTACTTTTAGCGTGTCTGTAAACAGAAAGCGACATCAATATACCGGCAATAATTTTAAGCATGGGTAACGCACGATACACCATAAAACTTATAGCAAACATTGCCTGCGAATCATTTTCAAACATAATTTACCTCAAAAAACAATATGTCATTCTGAGCGAAGCGAAGAATCTCACCAAAATGTAATGTCAGATTAAAAAGATTCTTCGTCGCGATACTCATCAAAATGACTTTTATAAATTATTCGTTGCTATCAGTTTTATTTTCTTCAAATTCGTTGTACTGATATTCTGGGAATGGACGCTGTGGAATTATAAATGCAAGAATTGCATAAACTGAAACGCCCATAAGCCCTAATGTGAAGAATGTAAGTAATGCATAAATAACTCTTACAATTGTTGGGTCAATCTCAAAGTATTCTGCAAAACCTGCACATACACCGCTGATTTTCTTATCTGTACTCTTATATAATTTTTTCTCTTTGAACATTTTCAAGTTCCTCCCTATTTTAATTAATTAAATTATATATCTTAAATTAAATATTTTCAATAATATCTGTTATATCATTTTCACCAGTTTCTTTGTATTCGTGATATTGCTCTATACCATATTCAATACCAGTTTTAATAAGCTCGCCACCGCAAACTGCAAAGCTGACAATAGCAGTAAAGAGCGAAATCACAAAAAGTATAACAGTTGCTACAAGTGCTTTTTTCATATAAATCTCTCCTTACTTATTTATCATTTTGATACATTCTTTAATCTCAACAATCGCCCAGAGTAGTGTTATTACTCCAAGTAAAAATACTGCGAGAGTCGAAGAAATTGCGAATACTAGAAATGCTACTGAACCAATTGCAGGCACTACGAAACAGAAGAATACTGTCATTATTGCAGATGCCACAAACAATCCAAATGTAAGTGGAAGTGAAATAATAGCCTGAATAATATTCCAGAATAATGCTACTGTCCAGAATGTTTTGTTATGCTTCAAGCCCTTTTTAGGCTCAACTTTTTTCTGCATTATAGCATCACCTACGTATTGCTTTGCGCATTCAAATGGTGACCCCAGTTCTTCACAAATTTGCTCTTGTGTTTTGCCTGCTGCCTCACCCTCAATAAAGTGAGCACGAAAATCTTCAAGAATTTCGTTACGCTCTTCTTTCTTAAGTGGTGAAAGATAGTAATATAATTCATTTAAAAAATCTGCTTTGTTCATTTTATTACCCCCTCAAAAAATGAGTTTACCTGATTTGAAAATTCACACCATTGGTCTTGCAAAAGTTTTTGTCTGTCACGACCTTTAAGTGTTATTCTATAATATTTTCTTGCAGGACCATTTGGTGACTCTTTTAAATATGTTTCAAAATACCCGTCGCTTTGCAGTCGTTTGAGCATAGGGTAAATTGAGCCCTCTGCAATAGCCATTTTTTCACCAAGCATACTGCTAAGCTCATAGCCATAACGGTCACCGCTCATTAAAACTGTTAAAGCACAAAGCTCTAAAACACCTTTTTTGAATTGCGTATTCATATCCTGCCCTCCTATTTTTAATATTGTTATCATTATAATATCACACACTACTAAATAATGCAAGATAGTTTTTAAAAATTAATAGTTTGTTAAAAATTATGATTTATCGTTTTTAAATATTCACCAACTTAAATAAAAAAATCACACATACAACAACTGTATGTGCGACTTTGTTTAAATAAATAATTTATGTTTTTTTAATTGTTTTCATCCTACATTTAGGGCAAGTAATTTCAATTTTACCTCTACCCTTTGGCACGCGCATAACTGTTTTACAACTTTTGCATCTGTAATAGCGGTGAGTTTTACGGTCACGGATTTGGCTCATTAAAATTTTGATTTCTGCCTTTGGCTTTTCACTCACGCGAAGATACCAGTTAAGTTCTTTTCTTCTTTTCTCATAATTTTTAGAAAGAGTACGAAATACACCATAAAAAATCAAAATCAAGCTTATTAAATATAAAAATCCTAATGGTCTGAAATTACTTAAAATTGAACATACAAGGCCTGAAACTGTAAGAAACAATGTGAATTGGTCGTTACCATAACGCCCTATCATAAATTGTTGAAATTTCGCCATAAGTTGTTGTAAAAAGTTCATTTGTATCTTCCTTAATTGTTTTTATAGATATATTATAACACAAATATTTGGAAATGTTTGCCGAAATTTTAATAATATGTAAACAAAATCAAAGATGTTGATAAACTCTGATTTATCTAGCAAAAAGGCGGGGTTAATGCCCCGCCCTACCGTATAATATTAAATTATGAATAATTAGTCTGCGTTTTCTTCTTCGATTTTATCAACAATTTCTTGTGGAATTGCTTCACCGTGTTTAACGAAGAGTATGCAAAGAATACTCAAGATAAACATAATTGGGCTATATACGAAGAGTGAAAGATATGAGCCTGAAAGCATTCTAACAAAGCCATAAACGATTGGAGATGCAATCTGTGCAGAGAATGTTGCTGTGTAGTAGTAACCTGTGAAAGTACCAACCTTGTCGATACCACCAATTTCAAGAACAAGTGGTAATGTGTTAACTGTGATGAACATATTTGCTGCACCACCAAGGATAAGTGCAAGCCAGATAATTGCCATACTCTTTGTAACAACATAGAGAAGGAACACAGCCATAAATACTACAAGACCAATAAGAATTGTCTTTTTACGACCAATCTTTTTACCCATTTTACCTGCAGGAATTGCAGCAGCAGCAGAGCAAACAGCAAACAATGTTGTCATAATTGTTGCTTCGCCAGTGCTTTTAAGGAGAACTTCTTCTGCAAAGAGTGCAAAGAATGTTGTAATAGCGTTTGTACCACAGAAAAGGAAGAAAAGACCTGCAAGCATAAAGAGAAGACTCTTTCTTTCGCCCTTTGAAAGTCTTTCTGCTTTTCTTGCTTCTTTTTCAGCTTTCTTTGCTGCTTTTTCGTCTGCATACTGATTTTTTGCAGCAATTTCTTCAAGACTTGAAGGCTCATGAACCTTAGTGCGAACAACAAGCATACCAGCAATCATAACAGCCGCACCTAAAAGGAATACATAAGGGAAACTTGTGAACTGTTCGTTATCAATTGTAACCTTAACGCCTGTTACTAAAAGATAAATTGCACTTACAAGAGCACCAGCTACCATACCGATAACAGAACCTACGCCACCCATAAGATTAATAATCGCATTACCTTCTGAACGAAGATGAGGAGGTGTAAGTGCAGGCATAAGTGCAACTGCAGGAGCACGCCAAAGTGACATTGAAAATACGAAAAGAATAACTGTAATCATTGTTGCAGGAAGAGAACCCTTCATTGCAACCCAAGGAATAAGTGCGAAAAGAGCTGCTGAAACAGGTGCACCATAAACAATGAATGGACGACGTTTACCAAGCTTTGAGCGGCAACGGTCTGAAAGTTTACCGAATGTAGGCTGGAAAATAACACCGAAAATATTATCGAATGTCATAATAACACCGATAAACAACGGAACAAGTGTAATTCCGCCATCAGCAGTGTTAACATCCTGACCCTGTGTTTTTGCAAACTCTGCAAGAATAGGGAAAGCTTCGTTAAGCTTTGCACTAAGTGCTGTAACCCATGCAGATTCTGTAAGCAATCTGTTAAGAATTTTTGTGATGTATGGGTCATAAATTGCCCATGCGATTGATGTTGTGAGGAATGCAAAACCGGTAAGTACAGTATGCCATGTGTGAAGCTTACCGTTTTTCTCACAGAAAAGTTCTTGTTTACTCATATTTTACCTCCTGATATAGTTCAGAAAATTTATACACGCCTATTATACAATATTTTTTCCAAAAGTTAAAGGTATAAAACACCAAAAATATAGGAATTTTTTTGTACATAGTGTCAATAAAACAAAAATTGCACTAAATCTTGTTGTTTTTTCAAATTTGAGTTTGTCTAACAGAATGCAAAGCGCAAAATTTCGGAACTGCGTTGCAATTATAGATATAATTAGCGTCGCAGACCCGAAATTATTCATTATTCATCATTCATTATTCATTAAATCATCCCGACAACCTCCAAATTACAAAAGAAAAGGGTGGAATTAACTTCCACCCAAATTATGAAACATAAATTTTCTTATTTTTCAACAGGAATTGCCAATTCCTCTTCTTCTTTCTTGCCAATGTTATAAACGAATGCCATTGCAAGGAATGCAATAAGTGAGCCTGCTGCAAGCACGATAAAGTAAAGATTTTTAACTTTTCCGCCGAAATCAGCACTTTGAACTGCGTTTTCACCTTCAACGAATCCGATTGCAATAAGTCCCCAAGAAACTACTGCCTGACCGATACCCTGAGCAAGTTTACGGAAGAATGAGTAAAGCGCATAAAGTGAGCCTTCTTCACTCTTACCTGTTTTTCTGTAGCTAACTTCAATACAGTCAGCAACGATAGCCCAAACTGAAATCTGGAATACTGCATTACCAATGTTAAGTCCCATAAGGCAAACTATGTAAAGAAGCATACCTTTCATATCTGCTGTCATTGGAACAAGCAATGAGATTACACCTGAAATTGCACCAATAAGCATACAAGTTACAATAACCTTTTTCTTGCCGAATTTAGATGTAAGTTTTCCTAAAAGAGCCATAAACACAACCATTGGAGCATAAGAGCCAATCATTGCAATACCAACTTTACCTGTATCAACGAAGAAATACTGGAACACCATATTATTAAGAGCCATTGTTGAGTTGAAAAGAGCAACTGATGCAACTGATGCAATAGTAGCACCTACCATAGCTCTGTTTGTGAAGAAAGATTTGAATGCAGAGAAGAATGCCTTAGCGCCAGTTACATTCTGACCATCATCTTCACGCTGAACTCTTTCTTTAACAAGTTTTGTTGTACCCCAAAGAGTAGCAAAAGCGACAACTGACATTACAAGGGCAACAGGAAGAAGTGTTTCACCTTTAAGGATTTCTTCTTCAATACCTGTTACAGGATTTTTAACCTTGTTGTAAACAATACCAGGAAGCACAATCATAATAACGATTGCAGGTAATGCCGCACCAATGCTACGGAATGTTGAAAGAGAAACTCTTTCCTGTGGGTCACTTGTGATAACACTATGAAGTGAACCATAAGGCACATTTACCATTGTATAAGCTATTGACCACAAGCAATATGCAATAAGACACCAAGCATATTTTCCTGCATATGGAAGTGCTGTAATAGGTGCAAATATCATTACATTAAAGACAACAAGTATTAAGCCACCTGCAATAATCCAAGGCATATATTTACTCTTTTTGCCAAGTCTTTTTGTGTCAACAAGATTACCAATTACCACGTCATTAATAGCATCAAATGCTTTTGAAATGAGAATAATTGTTGCATAGTCTGTTGCTTTAATTCCTATATACTGCAAATAGAAAAGTTGCATAAAGGTTGAAACAAGCTGGAATGAAAATCCGCAACCCATATCACCCATAGCATAGCCTAATTTATCACGCCAACCAAATGGTCTGATATTCTGTTCTTTCATTTTTTCACATTCTTTCGTTTATTCGTATTAGCCATTCGCTTGTTATTATTATAAATCAGTCAACTCATATTTGCAAGTACCAGTCATAAAAATCCAAAAACCACCAGCGGAATTCCGATGGTGGCTTGAAAATCAATATTTAGATTTTAATTATACAAATTTCTTCTTGCATCGCTCATTTTTTCTTCTCTTGAATGTCTTTCTGCAAGTTCTGCTTGCATCTGAGCAAGAGTTTTCTTGTCAAGGTTATATACAAGACCAAGGCCAACAAACTGGAAGATACCTGCAACAAGATAAAGAACTGCAACAAGCATACGAATGTCACAAGCTACTTCCCAGCTAAGCAAGTTAACATCAATAGCTGTGAATTTGCCATTTGCATCAGGAGCAGTGTTGTTTACATAACCCATAGTACCCATAATTGCAACAGCAACTGCAGGACCTACACCCTGAGCGAGTTTTCTGAAGAATGAGTGAAGTGAGTAAACTGTACCTTCTTCACGGTTGCCTGTTTTCCATTCATTATAGTCAATAGCGTCACCCATCATAGCCCATGAAACTGTTGAGTAGATACCAAGACCTAATGCACAGATAAGCTGACCAACGATATAAATAATTAAGTCAAGCTTTGTATTTTCTTCTGTAACTGGAATAATTCCAAGTGGTGCAAGCAAGAGAATTGCTGCGCCAATAATATAGCAAATTGAACCAATTGCTGAAAGTTCTTTCTTACCATACTTTTTAACCATCTTACGAGCAAGTGGTGTGAAAACTACGATAGGAATCATTGCGAACATTGAAATAAGACCTGAAATTTTTGTGTTATCGAAATAAATCTGGAATGTAACTGTAACAGCTGTTGCAGCACCCTGCATACCGATAAACATACCCATAGCAGCAAGTGTAGCACCAACTGCAGGTCTGTTTTTCATAAAGTTACCCATTGCCTTAATAACATTGAATTTTGGCTGGTCTTCATTACACTGAACTTCTGTGTCAACACGGATTTCTGTGTTTTTAACCATAAACTGGAAGCATACAAAACCAATAACGCCCATAATGAGAGCCATTATGAATACACGAGTTCCATTAAGTGATTCATCTTCATTATAAATAATGAATGGGAACACTACCATTGGTACCATATTACCAATCATACTACCGATTGAACGCCAAGCAGAAAGAGAAGCTCTGTCAGCATCATCAGATGAAATAAGTGATAAAAGTGAACCATAAGGAACGTTTGCTACTGTGTAGAATGCATCCCAAAGCACATAACCACCAATAAAAATTGCAAATTTTGCAACGAGTGGAGCTTTTGTTGCAGGAATAAAGCAACATGCACCACCTACAATAAGACCAATTGAACCAACCAAAATGTACTGTAAGAACTTGTTTCTCTTGTACTTATGTTTATCAGCGTCAATAATTGAGCCGATAAGTGGGTCGTTAATTGCATCCCAAACCTGAACTACAATAAGTAAAAGTGAGTACCATGCACTAAGACCCATAACCTGTGTCCAGAAAAGTGCCATTGTACCCTTGAGCGCAAAGCTCATGTTACAACCTAAGTCACCAGCAGCATAAGCAACTGAGTCACGTATGCCAAACTTGCGATAGCCGTTTTCATCAAGTTTAACTTGTTTTGCCATTGTGGAAAATCCCCCTTTAATTTTCTGTTGGAAAGAGTATAACTCAACCCTGTTACCATACAACCATATTTTATACTACAATGGACATAATAAGTGAGTATTTTTTTCGTTTTTTTCAGTATTTTTTTTGTTACATCTTGAAATTTACCAAAAATTGTACGATAATAATACCAGTATTTAACTTGTGAGGAAATTTTATGAAATACGAAAAACAATTAGAGTTCTTTCAAAAAATCCTTGAAAATTACAGAATAAACTCTTGTATTATTGATGATGGTGATTTTTCTTACAGAATGGCAGACCGTGGACTTCGTGATTCATTAGGTTTAAATGAAGATTATGACCAGTTATTCTGCACTCATCACGAAACACTTACTGAAAATACCATATTCTTACTTACTGACAATTTCAGTTGTAACTACATTTTTATTGTTCTTCCTGAAACAGATGGAAAAAAGACTTTTATTGCAGGTCCTTATATTGATAGGGAATTTACTCAGAAAATGGTTATTGACGCTGCAAAGCAATATGATATTTCACCTGCACTTTGTAATCAGATTGAAAAATATTACACAACTGTACCCGTTTATGCTGACAAAGACATTGTGTCGTCACTTTTCATTTCATTAGGTGAACTTCTTTGGGGCAGTATGGAGAATTTTGCAGTAAAGGCTTTAAGTCTTGTTGCACCTGAACGCAATTTCCCTGAAATTGTTGAACGTATTGGCAACCATATTGACGACCCATTACTTGCTATGCAGATGCTTGAAAGTCGTTATGAAGGTGAACGAAAATTAATGCAGGCAGTAAGTCAGGGTATTGCTCACAAAGCAGAGCAAATGATTAGCAATTCTTCTGAACTTATGCTTGAAATGCGAGTGCCTGACCCTGTTCGCAATATGAAAAACTATGTTATTGTTGCGAATGTTCTTCTTCGCAAGGCTGTTGAACAAGGCGGTGTTCACCCGTTCTATATTGATGGCGTATCCTCAGATTTTGCAAGAAAAATTGAAAAAATCAAATCAGTGCAAGAAGGCATTGATATGATGCACGATATGATTTATAAATACTGTGCTTTGGTTAAAAATCATTCAATGAAAAATTATTCACTTCTTGTGCAAAAGGTTATTACAATTATTGACAGTGATTTAACTGTTGATTTAAGTCTTCACCATCAGGCAGAAATGCTTAATGTAAACGCTAGTTATCTTTCAACATTATTCAAAAAAGAAACTGGTATGACACTCACAGAATATGTTACAAAGAAACGCCTTGACCATGCAGCATTTTTGCTTTCATCAACCAATTTGCAAATACAGACTGTTGCACAGAATTGTGGCATTTATGATGTAAACTACTTCACAAAAATGTTCAAAAAGCAAACAGGAAAAACGCCAAAAGAATACCGCGAAAATGCATTGAAATTCTAATGGTGAAAGATATATTAATAAAACAAAATTGAGTTTGTCTAACTGTTTTATATGCGTTTTCTCGGCTCCCCTTGTCAGGGGAGCTGTCGAGCGAATGCGAGACTGAGGGGTTTGTTTTGTTGGGAGTATAACCCCTCTGTCACTTCGTGACATCTCCCCTTTCAGGGGA
>JAZLBG010000095.1:0-5375 GCA_045613585.1 Candidatus Fimenecus sp.
TAACTTTTACAACAATTATCGTATTCAAACAAAAACAAAACTGACTCCGTTAGAAAAACGAAATCAGTTTGTTGCTTAAAATTTAATTTTCTACACCAAGTAGGCTTTTTTGTACTGTCTGCATAACTTGGGGCAGTTCATATTTACCCCGCCTTAATTTTATTTTTCTAATTTTCTTTTATCAAAAAACTTCTTTGTTTCTTTAGCAACTACGCCTGAAAGTGCGAAAAGAGCTATCATATTTGGAATTGCCATAAGTCCGTTGAAAATATCCGCAATTGTCCATACTGCTGAAATTGTCATATATGGACCAATGAAAACAGCAAGAATATAAAGATATCTGAATACCTTTACAGCTTTCTTGTTACCTTTTGTAAGATATTTAATACAGCTTTCAGAATAGTAGTCCCAACCAAGAATTGTAGTAAATGCAAAGAATACAAGGCAAAGCATAAGAATAAATGAAGTTACTCTTTCAGGTAAAAATGCGATACCCTCACCAAAAGCGTAAGATGTAACGCCAACGCCTTGAAGACCTTCAACTTTCCAAGCACCTGTAATAATAATTGAAAGACCTGTCATTGTGCAGATTACAATTGTGTCAAGGAATGTTCCTGTCATTGTAACAAGACCTTGTCTTACAGCAGAGTTTGTTTTTGCCGCAGCAGATGCAATAGGCGCAGAGCCAAGACCTGACTCATTTGAGAAAATACCACGTGCAACACCTTTTTGCATTGCAATAAACATTGTACCAACCACACCACCTGTTACTGCAGATGGATTAAATGCACCCTTAACAATAAGTTCAATTGCCATTGGAATTTTATCAAGGTTTGTAAATATAAGCATAAGTGCAAAAATAATATATGCAATTGCCATAAATGGAACAACAACAGTTGCAACTTTTGAAATTCTCTTAATACCGCCAATAAGAACAAGACCTACACAA
Source organism: Candidatus Fimenecus sp. (assembly GCA_045613585.1). GTDB lineage: Bacteria > Bacillota > Clostridia > Oscillospirales > Acutalibacteraceae > Fimenecus. The sequence continues at coordinate 950 of JAZLBG010000095.1, forward strand.
ACAGCAAGAATAATTGATGAGATTACAACTGACCAAGAATATTCACCAATGAAAGGAATAGTAACTGTATTTGCATTATTTGCATCAAAGAATGAGTTGATTGCTGATGAAATACCGTTAACCTGTGTAAATGTACCGATACCCATAAGACCTGCACACACGCCAAAAATAGCAAATGCTTTTGCAAGCCATTTCCACTTTGCACCCATACCTTTTTCGATATAGTAGTAAGGTCCGCCCCATGTGTGACCATCTTCATCAGTAACTCTATACTTTACAGCAAGAAGACCTTCAGCATATTTTGTTGCCATACCAAGAAAAGCAGCAACAAGCATCCAGAAAAGAGCACCAGGTCCACCTGCACAAATTGCAGTTGCAACACCAACAATATTACCTGTACCAATTGTAGCAGAAAGAGCAGTACATAATGCGCCAAATGATGAAACATCACCTTGTCCGCCCTCTTCTTCCTGCACCATCCATTTAAGTGCTAATGGCAAATGAAAAACCTGAACAAGTTTTGTTCTGCATGTAAGCAAAAGTCCACCTACCATAATAAGCACCATAAGTGGCACGCCCCACACAAAGTCGTCAATCGCTACTAAAATGTCGTTGAAATTCATTTCTCTTCATCCTCACTGTTCTAAAAAAATAAAAGGACTAGGTGCAAATACACTCAGTCCTGAAAAATCTTGTAAGAAATTTCCGTCCTTTGACCTGAGAGATTAGCATTATGCTTTGCACCTTCGGTATCCACATTTTGTGGAATTCTCCGGAATACCATCAGCAGACAGTCAAGATTTCTCTTTTCAATCCGCTTCACTTGGTTATTAAGTTGATGTGATAAATTGTAATACAAAATCTCTCACTTGTCAAGACAAAATATATAATAATGCCATTATCAGCATTTCGTCTGCGCCTTCGCTTTTAAGAAGCATTATAAGACCTAGTAGCATTGCCTTGTCTGGCTCTGCAAATAGTGTTTCAAGAGTATTTTGCTTTGTTTGTTGTGACTTGCTTTCTTTTTGTGGAAGTTTAGGCATTTCTTTGCTTTTATCTTCTTCAAAAAACTCTTTAAAACTTGGATAAACACTCTTTTCAGGGAAATTTGCAGGCATATTTGTCACTTTAGGTGAAATTGGTGCAAAATTTTGTTGCGGTTTAGGTTTTGGCTTTTCACTTTCAAAATCCTGCTGTGCCCTTTCTAGTATTTCATCAGTATTTTTCTGCATTTGGCGCACCCGTGCCATAGCCTTTTGTTGCATATTCTGAATTTCAGAATAAGAATAATTATTCATCTAAAACAACCCTTTCATTAAAGGCAAAATCTGCATAAGTTGCAAAAACTTCACTGCTTCATCTGCCTTTTTCTGCCTGTCAGAATTAAGCATTGGTTTTAAATCAGAAATCAGTCGAGTGCGATAATCTTCTTTATTCATTTGCCCCATTACGCCCATAATTTTACTGACAGTATTCATATCTATTGGAAAATCAGGGGTTTTAGGTGCTTCTTTCGGCTTTTCTTTTGGCTCGTTGTTGCTCATTATAGACTCTGCCACGCTTTTGATTTTAGCCATATCCTCGTCACTTACAGACGAGAGCAAACTTTCAATATCAATCATTTTTCTCCTCCGTAAATTTTCTTAACAACTCTTGCGCTTGTGGAGTTGCAAGTAATTGTGCAAGAGCATTTTTATCACTCATAAGCTCTTGTAATTTTTTGCTTTGTGTTGGATTTAACTTTTTCATTAAAAAATCTTGTGCTTCTGTTTTATCTTTTTGATTTTTGATTTTTCCTACTATTTCATTAAAATCATTGTTGCTCATTGAAAACACCACCATTATACTGTATAATATAATATATAATATGATATGAGCACGAAAGGGGTAATATGATTGAGAATACTTGTTTTATCTGACTCCCATGGCGATTATTTTTCAATGAAAAAAGCAATTGATGCTCAAAGCAGTGCAGAAGTTGTTGTGTTTTTAGGTGATGGTCATATTGATTTTGAGCGTTGCAAACCTCTTTTAAAGGGCAAGCGAGTTTATGCAGTAAAAGGCAATAATGATTTCCATTGTGATTACCCTAAAAATGCAATTATTAACGAGGGTGGAATTAAAATTTATATTACTCATGGTCAATATGAATATGTAAAAAGCTCTCTCGGCAGACTTATTTCAGTTGCAAAAGAAAATGAATGTCAACTTGCGCTTTATGGACATACTCATATGCAACAAGAAGATAGTTGTGATAATGTTAAACTCTTTTGCCCAGGCGCATTAAGAGGTGACGAATATGGCGTTATCGACATTGTTAATGGCGGATTTATTTGCATAGGCATTAAATTAAAATAAGTTTATTTATGGAGGAATAATTATGACAATCTACGATTTGAAAAACAAAGACCTTAAAAAGTATTTCAGAGAATTTGCAAAGACTACATATGGTAAAGTTGTTTTCTGCCTTGCTTATATTGTTCCATTTATTATGACAATTGTTTGCACAGAAACAGCACTTCTTTGCAAAATGTATTGTGGCTCATTTTTCGGTTGCAATAGTAACCTTGTTAAATATCTTATATTCCTTTTAGTATCATTTGTAGTAGGCTCTGCTTACTTTTATCGTGAATTTGACAAATTCTTGCAAGTGAAATATAAAGATAAATAATTTAGTATTGTTACGATAAATTTGAGTTTGTCTAACAAAATGCAAAGCGCAAAATTTCGGAACTGCGTTGCAATTATAGAAGGTTTACAAAGAAAAGGTCTCTTGTAGGGGCAGGTCTCCGTGCCTGCCCGTAGATTATTAAAGTTTTGCGGTCGGGCACAGAGTCCCGACCCTACAAGGTGTGTTTGTTAAAATAAATCAATTAAAGAACTCGACAAACTCAAATTTATTTATTTTTATCAATCAACACAAAATTAAGGGACTGTGAAAACCACAGTCCCTTTTAGTTTAACTATCTTCTTGGACAGATAACTTTTTTATATTCTTTAACATAAACACTATCATTATAATAGCATAAATAACTTTTATAATACCAAAAATTATTATTCCCATTCCTGAACAGTAAGTTGAAATATTGAACAATAAATATGGTACAAAACCTAAAGTTGCAAGAACAGCAGTAGGTTTAGTCAACAACTTTCTGTAAAATACAAAAACAATTACTGAAACTACAATAGAAACAATAAGCGGTAAGAACGCAAAAAGAATTAATAAAGTTCCGTCAAGTCCTACTATAAAATCATAAACCTTTCCCAAAAGACCTGTTGAAACTTGCCCTATATGAGTTCTGGCAATAACTGTATAATTATCATAAATAAAATTAAGAATACTTATAACACAAAGAGCAATATACCCTCTTTTCAGTGTTTCACTCATAATATCACTCCTCAAAATTATATTACAAGGCGTTTTTCTGCATGCTTATCACCCACTTTCTATTTTTATAATTGCACAAAATCAACAAAATGTCAAGCAACAATTTATTGCGGACATAAATTCTTCCGTTTTCATAATAGGGTACCCGAGTCGGCATACCCTATTATAAATTGCAACACAGTTCCGAATTATTCATCATTCATTAAACAAAATAGAATTATTTTTTCGTTAGGCAATCTTGCCGAAACGAAGCTGTATATTGATACTGCGAGTTGAGTGCAAGGAAGCATAACGGAAAAAGAATAAAAAATACCCCTCGAGAAATCCCGAGGGGTTAATTTAATTGGTATTTAAAGCCTTACCGCATTAGTCATTGATAAGTTCGATGATGCACATTTCTGCAGCGTCGCCTCTTCTTGGACCAGTTTTGATAATACGTGTGTAACCACCGTTTTTATCAGCATACTTTGGTGCAACTTCTTCCATCAACTTTTTAGCAACTGCTTCTTTTGTGATGTAAGAATAAACCTGTCTCTTTGAATGAAGACTGCTATCTTTTGCAATTGTAATCATCTTTTCAGCCATAGCCTTAACTTCTTTGGCTCTTGTAACTGTTGTTTCAATCTGACCGTTCTCAATAAGATATGTTACCATACCTCTGAGCATAGCCTTGCGGTGATCGCTTGTTCTGCCGAGTTTTCTTGTTCCTGGCATGTCAAAATCACTCCTTTATTATTCGTCGTCCCTACGAAGAGAAAGACCAAGTGATTCAAGTTTTGCAATAACCTCTTCAAGAGATTTTCTACCAAGGTTACGAACTCTCATCATGTCTTCTTCTGTTCTGTTTGTCAAATCTTCAACTGTGTTGATGCTTGCACGCTTTAAGCAGTTGAAAGAACGAACTGAAAGGTCAAGTTCTTCAATAGTCATTTCAAGAACCTTTGTCTTTGAGTCGTCATTCTTGACAATCATTGTCTCTGTTTCTCTTGCTTCTTCTGAAAGGTCAACAAAGAGATTGAGATGGTCTGTAAGGATTTT
>JAZLBG010000096.1:0-1033 GCA_045613585.1 Candidatus Fimenecus sp.
GGCCATGAGGTCGGCCATGAAATTCTCCTTTGAGTAGTTCTTCAGTGTACTCAGGAGCTTTGGTTTGAATTCAAAAGCTTTCATTGCTTACCTTACTTTATGCTATAATTAGAATTTGTTTGCAAAATTAGTTATTTTTTATGTTATAGAATATAGAAAAAGATTCTTTTCTTTTTTTCTCCTTAAAGAATCTAAAAAAATAATTGTAATGATTACAATTATAAGGAAATATATTATCTTTGTCATAGAAAATGATTAACAGAACAATTTATTAATAACTAATAATACTAACGATTATGGGAAAGAGCATTAAAGGTACACAGACTGAAAAGAACTTGTTGACTTCATTTGCAGGTGAATCACAAGCTAGAATGCGTTATACATATTTTGCAAGTGTTGCAAAGAAGGAAGGTTACGAACAGATTGCAGCTATCTTTACTGAAACAGCTGATCAGGAAAAGGAACACGCTAAGCGTATGTTCAAGTGGTTGGAAGGTGGTATGGTAGAAATCACTGCTTCTTATCCAGCTGGTGTTATCGGTACTACTGCCGAAAACTTGAAGGCTGCTGCTGCCGGTGAAAACGAAGAATGGACTGCTGACTATCCTCACTTTGCTGATGTAGCTGATGAAGAAGGCTTCCCTGCAATTGCTATTATGTATCGTAATATCGCTATTGCTGAAAAGGGTCACGAAGAAAGATATTTGGCTCTCTTGGCTAACATTGAAAACGGTACAGTATTCAAGAAGGCTGAAGAAACTGTATGGCAATGCCGTAACTGTGGTTTCATTCATGTAGGTACAGAAGCACCTGAAGTATGTCCAGCATGTATTCATCCACAGGCTCACTTCGAAGTGAAGAAGACCAACTATTGATTGGATTATAATATTTAAATGAATAGAATCCGGTTCTTTTTAGATGAAGGACCGGATTTTTTGTTTACCTTTGTCAAAATCTACTACAAATTTTAGAAAAGAATGAAAAAGAACACTTTTATTTTGACTCTTTGTATGTGGTGTGTGGCATAGGTAGC
>JAZLBG010000097.1:0-1678 GCA_045613585.1 Candidatus Fimenecus sp.
CGATTGTTGCGATTGCGACGAAGATATGTATGAAGTTGAATGCCCTAACTGTGGCGAAATGATTTACTTCGACGAAGAAATTATTCTTGACGGTGAGGCAGAATGCCCAGCTTGTGGCGAAGTTCTTGAATTCGATTGCGAATGTGACTGCGACTGCTGCGAAGACGAAGAATAATTAAATTCTAAAAATTAACGGGTTACCAATCGGTAGCCCGTTTTTTATAGTATGAAGTAGGTAAATTTGAGTTTGTCTAACAGAATGCAAAGCGCAAAATGCAAAGTGCAAAGTGTAGGAACTGCGTTGCGAAATTACGAATTCCGAATTATGCATTACGAATTGATTTCGACAAACTCCCATTTGTCTAACTCTCCCTCTAATAGTGATTGCAATTATAATTAATAAATGGTAAAATAAGCCTATGAGGTGATTTTATGAAAGAAATTTTAATGTCAAACATTCCTGCGGCGGTTGCTACTATAGGACTTGTGCTTTACTTCTTCGGTATGGCAATTGTGTTTATCACAAGCCCTGTTAAGAATGCTGAAAGCTTTTCGGTAAAGCCTGTTGATAATGCAGGTATTACAGAAATCCGTGTTTATTATGGCGGTATTTCAGGTGCTTTAGGTGGATTTTTGCTTTTCCTTATGTTAGCTCTTAAAACACCATACTACTCAATGATTGGTGGACTTTTCTTTGCTACAACAGTTTTTGTAACAAGAACAATTTTCCTTTGTGTTGATAAAGGTTGGAAATGCCCATACACAAAACTTGCAATTCCTGCAGAAGGACTTTTTGTAATCGCACTCTGGACTTGCTTCTTCCTTTCAAAAGCATTATATTAATATGACACCAATTCAAGAAAAACTTTTTGAATTACAAGACTTAAAATATAAAGATTTTCATTCAAAGCTTATGCCAACCATCTGTAAAGACAAAATAATTGGTGTACGTGTACCACAATTGAGAAAATTTGCAAAAGAGTTAAATAAATCAAACTTAAAAACGAATTTTCTTAACACTCTGCCCCATCAATATTATGAAGAAGATAATCTTCACGCCTTTCTTATAGAACAAATAAAAGATTTTAACGAATGCATTTTAGCTTTAGATAATTTTCTTCTATTTATTGATAACTGGGCAACATGTGATATGATGACACCAAAAATCTTAAGTACAAATCGTGAAAATCTTTATGGAAAAATACAAGAGTGGATAAAATCAGAGCACATATATACTGTTAGATTTGCTATTGTTACTTTAATGAAATTCTTTATGGATGAGTACATAGATAAAAATCATCTAAATTTGCTTTTAAGTATTACATCTGATGAATACTATATCAATATGGCTATTGCTTGGTATCTTGCAACAGCACTTTCAAATAATTGGAATTTAGTTATTCCATATATTGAAAACAATAAATTTAATAAATGGGTACATAACAAAGCAATTCAAAAGTCAGTTGAAAGTTATCGTATAACAAAAGAACAAAAAGAATATCTTAAAACATTAAAAATAAAATGAAAAAGGACTACCAAATGAAGTGAACCCCAAAGATTAGACAAAATAAAATATTAAATTGATAGAGAATGAGTTCGGTATTGTACCGGGCTCATTCCTTTTAGTTTTAAGGAAATTCTTTCGTTGTTGTAGTAATCTATGTAATTTTTTAATTCA
>JAZLBG010000098.1:0-18055 GCA_045613585.1 Candidatus Fimenecus sp.
GTAGGGTCGGGACTCTGTGCCCGACCGCAAAACTTTAATAATCTACGGGCAGGCACGGAGACCTGCCCCTACAAGAGACTTTTTCTTTGTAAACCTTCTATAATTGCAACGCAGTTCCGAAATTTTGCGCTTTGCATTTTGCGCTTTGCATTTTGTTAGACAAACTCCAATTTACATACCTTTATTTCTGTTTTTTCACTGATGGTTTATTATGACGTTTTGATAACCCTTGTGCTATTGTAGGAAAGTCATTTGCTGTTTCAGCAGTTGGTTGAATTTCATAAGTGCCATACTTGTTCACCATTTCATATGGTGATTCAGGGTTATCGGGTATATAGGTTGAGCTTTCTTCAAGTTCTTTATATTGTGGGAACTTTTCTTTTTCATTTTTCATATTATCACCATTTATATTTTTTCAGATATAAATGTGAATATGCAAAAAGACCGACCTGATTTTTTTCAAGTCGGTCCAATTTTATATTAAAGTTAAAATCCATTTACCAAAAATGTAAAAAGCAGGGACAACAAGTGCAGGTAAAAGGTTACCAACTCTGATTTTCTTACCAAAAGTAATATTTATACCTACACAGAAAATAAGTGCCGAGCCTATGTATGAAAGATAGCCTGTAAGCTCATCGTTTATAAAATTCCCTGCAAAGTGTGAAATCAATGTGATTGAGCCCTGATAAACAAAAATTGCAAGTGCTGAACACATTGTGCCTATGCCATAAGTTGAAGCCATAATTGCAACAATCACAAAGTCAAGAATTGCTTTTGCTGTAAGCATTGAATAGTCACCAGTAAGACCATCTTGCATTGAGCCTACAATTGCCATGGCACCAACGCAGATAATAAGTGATGTGTTTACAAATCCGTCAACAAATTTATTATCGCTTTCTGCCTTGAAAAGCTTTTTGAGTTTTTCACCTAGGGAGTCCATACGCTTTTCAATATTGCAAAGCTCACCAATAAGTCCGCCTATTACCATTGAAAAGATTAAAAGCATTGTGCCTTGGGTTTCAATTTTGCCATCACTGGTAACAGTAAGCATACCTTGTAAAGTGCCTGTAACACCTATAAAGATAGTTGAAACGCCACAGGCGGCCATAAGTGTTTTGTGATAACGGTCAGTAAATCTTTTGCCGATTAAAAGACCTAATCCGCTACCTAAAACTACTAAAACCGTGTTTATTATTGTGCCAAGTCCAAACATTTTTGTCACTTCCGAAAAAATATTGAGTGCATTATAACATTTGCACATAATTTTTGCAATATTTTACAAATTTATTTAAAATTTTTTCTATTGCAAAATATTTATAATATGATACAATACATATTATAATGGAGCAGATTGGGGTATTTTTAGACAGTTTGTTCTTTTAATGATAATAAAATGAAGGAGAATTAAAATGGACTTTCTCAAAAACTTTGAAATCCTTTACGAAAATTTCTTCGCGCTTGACTGGAGAATGCTCGTAATGTGGGCTATCGGCGGTATTCTTATCTTCCTTGCAATTAAAAAGGAAATGGAACCAACACTTCTTTTACCAATGGGCTTTGGTGCAATTCTTGTTAACTTGCCTTTCTCAGGTGCTATTACTCAGATGGCTGAAAATGGCGAACTCGAAATTGGTGCACTTGATGTGCTTTTCAGTGCAGGTATCGCAAACGAACTTTTCCCACTTATTCTTTTTATCGGTATTGGTGCGATGATTGACTTCGGTCCGCTTCTTTCAAATCCAAAACTTATGATTTTTGGTGCAGCAGCACAGTTTGGTATCTTCTTCACACTTTGCTTAGCATCAATGTTTTTCCCAATCAACGATGCTGCTTCAATCGCTATTATTGGTGCAGCTGATGGTCCTACATCAATCGTTGTTGCTAACAAACTTAACTCTGAATATCTTGGTGCAATTATGGTTGCTGCATATTCATATATGGCTCTTGTTCCAATTATTCAGCCACCATTCATTAAACTTTGCACAACTAAAAAAGAACGTTTAATTCGTATGCCTTACTCACAGACAGAGGTTACAAAGCTTACAAGAATTCTTTTCCCAATCATTATCACAATTGTTGCAGGTCTTGTAGCACCAGCATCAGTATCTCTTGTTGGTTTCCTTATGTTTGGTAACCTTATTCGCGAATGCGGTGTGCTTAACTCTCTCTCAGAAACAGCACAAAAGGTTCTTGCAAACCTTATTACAATCTTCCTTGGTATTACAATTGCAACAAAAATGCATTATGAATCATTCCTTGCTCCTGACACACTTCTTATTCTTGGACTTGGTCTTGTTGCATTCATCTTTGACACAGTTGGTGGCGTTATGTTCGCAAAACTCCTTAACGTGTTCTTACCAAAGGGCAAAAAGATTAACCCAATGATTGGTGCAGCAGGTATTTCAGCATTCCCAATGTCAGGTCGTATTGTTCATAAGATGGGACTTGCAGAAGACCCACAGAACTTCCTTCTCATGCATTCAATCGGCGTAAACGTATCAGGTCAGATTGCATCTGTTATCGCAGGTGGTCTTATCCTCAATTTCTTTATGGGTAAATAAGGAGGACTTAAAAATGTTAGAAAATTTATTTATTACATTAATGGCTTTTATGTTTGAGCCAATGAACTTCGTTTACAATATTAAATATATGGTTATTGGTATGATTTGTATTATTGTTGTTATGGGTGTGCTTATTCTCATTACAACAGCGCTTAACAAATTTACTAAGAAAAAATAAATAATCAATTAAAGTCGCTGAGAAATCAGCGGCTTTTTGTTTTGTTGTTGAAAATTTTAAATAGTATAATATTTTTTGACCTTTTTTTGACCTTTGGTATTGACAAACAAAAAATACTTGTTATAATAGAATTGTAAAAGTCAAAGAAAGTCAAAGTCAAACTTTGAGGAGCGATAGTATGAATATAAGTAATATAATAGCCAATATGATTCAAGAAATGCTTCAAGATGAGGGTTATACAGAAATTCAACGAAATGAGTTAGCCCAACGAATAGGGTGTGTGCCAAGTCAGATTAACTATGTAATCTCTTCACGCTTTACGCCTGAGCATGGTTATATTGTAGAAAGTCGTCGTGGTGGTGGTGGCTACATTAAAATTACTCGCGCTACTTATGATAGAAATTCAATAAAAATGCACATTGTTAATTCGATAGGGCAAAGTATAAATGAAAATACTTGTCGTGCACATCTTAAAAATCTTTATGAAAGTGATTTTATTGATGAAAAAACGACTAAAATATTTTTGTCAGCACTAACGGGGAATGCTTATCGTGATATTCCTCGTGAATATGGTGATATTCTTCGTGCATCAATTTTCAAACAAATGATACTTAATATATTGTAATTTTTTGAACGGAGTGAATTTTATGTTATGTCAGAATTGTGGTAAATACGAAGCAACAACGCATGTAAAAAGAATTATAAATGGTGAAACTGCTGAGGCTCACCTTTGTACAGATTGTGCAAGAGCATTAGGTTATACAGATGTTTTTGGCGGATTTCCCAATACCTTTGGTGATATACTAGGCTCATTTTTTGGTGAGTCGCAGGTGGGCAGTTTAAATGCAAGAACACTTCACTGTGAAAAATGTGGGAATACTTTTAACGATATTGTAAATAGCGGAAAGCTTGGTTGTGCTGATTGCTATACAACATTTTATGATAAACTTTTGCCATCATTACAGCGTATTCATGGTAAAACTCGTCACGAGGGTAAAAATCCAACAATTATTAAAACTAATGTAGTTGAAAGCGTAAATGTTATTGAAACTTTAGAAGAACAGTTAAAAACAGCAATCAATGAACAAAATTTTGAGAAAGCAGCAGAGCTTCGTGATAAAATCAATGAAATGAAAGAGGGTGGCAATAATGAGTAACAGATGGTATTTAGGTGTAGGTGAGCAAAGTGACATTGTTGTTAGCACCCGTATTCGTCTTGCAAGAAATATTAAAGAATATCCATTTCCTAACAAATTAAATACTAAAAACCGTATTATTATCAATAATATTATTAAGGATGCAATTGAAAAAGATAATAAATACAACCTTAATTTTGTCGAAATGAAAACCCTTGCTCGATTTGAAGCAGCATCTATGGCAGAGCGTCATATTATAAGCCCTGAATTTGCATCAGATGCAGATGGCAGAGCATTACTCATTACACCATCTGAAGATATTTGTATTATGCTAAATGAAGAAGACCACATACGACTTCAGGTTATGAAATCAGGCTTTGCACTTGATGAGGCGTATGCTATTGCTGACGAAATCGATAATAGTATTGGTGAAAAATTAGAATATGCCTTTGACGAGCGCATAGGCTTTTTAACTCAATGTCCAACAAATTTGGGTACTGGTATGAGAGCATCTGTAATGCTCCATTTGCCTGCCCTTACAATGAATGGTCAAATTCACAAACTTATTAATACAATTTCAAAATTAGGGCTTACATTCCGTGGTGCATTCGGCGAGGGTAGTAAGGCTATCGGTGATATGTATCAACTTTCTAACCAGATTACCCTTGGTATTTCTGAAGAATTTGCAATTAAAAATTTAAAGTCCATTACATTACAACTTTGCGCACAAGAAAGAGCAGCAAGAGAAGAAATTTTGAAGTCAATTGACACAGATGACGCTATTTTCCGTGCTTTTGGTACTCTTAAATGGGCACGACTTCTTTCAACAAAAGAACTTATGGAAAATCTTTCACTTGTTAGACTCGGCTCTGTTGCAGGTAAAATCAATGTACCTATTGAAACCATAAATGAACTTATGATTTCAATGCAACCGGCAAGTATTAACGCCCGTGCAGGACAAAAACTTCCTGAACAAGAAAGAGATACTGTTCGTGCAACAGAAGTGAGAAATAAGTTGAATTGATAGATTCTTTTTTCGCAATACGTCGTGACTTTCGGCTCGTGGTATACACGATACAACTTCGCCTTAGTCACATTGTCTTGCGAAAAAATAATTCTATCAATATAGTTGTAAGTTAAATTAGCAATTTGTAATGTGGGGGGCGATTTGTAATCGCCCCTTTTATAATCTAATTATTGAGGTGAAAATTATGTACAATTTTACAGGTTTTAGTGAAAAAGCAAATATGTGTCTAAATAAGGCAGTTGAAGTTGCCGAGGATTCAGGTCACACATATATCGGTAGTGAGCATATTTTGTTAGGGCTTTTAGAAACTCACGACTCTGTTGCAGGCAAAATTCTTACAAATAGAGGAGTAACTTACAAAAAAGTATATGATTTAATCCGTGAAACAGTGGGTACAGGAATGCCAACAGAACTTGCCCCAGCCGATTTTACTCCACGAAGCAAGCATATTATTGAAAGCTCGTTAATGCTTGCAAATTCAATGAAACAATCTCTTGCGGGAACTGAGCATCTGCTCATTTCTATTTGCCGCGAGGGTAACGGATATGCTTGTCAACTTTTGATCCGTTCAGGTACAACTACAACTGCACTGTTAAAAGATTTGGCTAATTCTGTGGGCAATACTAAAGTAGGTAACAAGCCCGCAAAAGATAACAAATCCAATTCGCAACTTCAAAAGTATGCAAGGGATTTAACCGCCCTTGCTAAAGAAAATAAAATCGACCCTGTAATTGGTCGTGAAAAAGAAATTCAAAGAGTTATTCAAATCTTATCACGCAGAAGCAAAAACAATCCTTGCCTTATTGGTGAGCCTGGCGTTGGCAAAACTGCTATTGCAGAGGGACTTGCACTTCGTATTGCTAACGGTCAAGTGCCTGAACTTTTAAAAGATAAAAGAATACTTTCTCTTGACTTAACCGGCATGGTGGCAGGTACAAAATATCGTGGTGATTTTGAAGAGCGTATTAAAGGAATTATTGACGAGGTTATAAACACAACTGATGTAATCCTTTTTATTGATGAGGTGCATACGCTTATAGGTGCAGGTAGCGCTGAGGGTGCTGTTGATGCGGCTAACATTTTAAAGCCATCACTTGCCCGTGGGGAATTACAACTTATTGGTGCTACAACTATTGATGAATATCGTAAAAATATTGAAAAGGATGCGGCTCTTGAACGCCGTTTTCAGCCTGTAACTGTCAATGAGCCAAGCGTTGAGGATGCAATTTTAATTCTTAAAGGTATTCGTGATAAATATGAGGCACATCATAAAGTGAAAATCACAGATGATGCAATTGTAAGTGCGGTAAATCTTTCTGCTCGTTATATTGGTGACCGATTTTTACCTGATAAGGCAATTGACTTAATTGATGAGGCATCTTCAAAGGTGCGCCTTGATTCTACTGTGCCACCACCTGAAATCAAAGAAATGGAAAAAAGATTAGAAACTATTTTAGCAGAAAAAGAAATGGCGGTTAACAGGCAAGATTTTGAGCATGCGGCACAACTTCGAGACGAAGAAAAAGAGCTTACACAAAAATACAATACAGAAAAAGCAAAATGGCAGTCAGAAGACTCATCTCGTGAAAAAAGAGTGACAGAAACTGAAATTGCACAAATTGTATCAGAGTGGACAGGTGTGCCCATAACACAAATGACAGAAGAAGAAAGTGAGCGGCTGCTTCGTATGGAAGATGAGCTTCGCACACGAATTGTAGGTCAAGAAAAAGCAGTGAAATCAGTGGCAAAAGCAATTCGTCGTGGACGTGCGGGGCTTAAAGACCCCAAAAGACCAATCGGCTCATTCCTTTTTTGTGGTCCAACAGGTGTTGGTAAAACTGAACTTACAAAAGCACTGGCAAATACTATGTTTGGTGATGACAACGCTATGATACGCCTTGATATGAGTGAGTTTATGGAAAAACAAGCGGTTTCAAAACTTATTGGTTCACCACCTGGCTATGTCGGGTTTGAAGAAGGCGGTCAACTAACTGAAAAAGTCCGTAGAAAACCATATTCAGTAATCCTTTTTGATGAAATTGAAAAAGCACATCCTGATGTTTTTAATGCACTTTTACAAATTCTTGATGACGGTATTCTTACTGATTCCCAAGGCCGTAAGGTTGATTTCAAAAACTGTGTAATCATAATGACATCTAATGTAGGTGCTCGTCTTATTAACGAAGAAAAAGCATCGTTTGGTTTTGTTGCAAATCAAGATGACCGCACAGATGAAAAAATCAAAGAATCTGTTATGGGTGAATTAAAAAACACCTTCCGCCCTGAATTTCTTAATAGAATTGATGATATAATTGTGTTTAATCGTCTGACTGAAGAAAACATTAAGGATATTGCAAAATATCTTTTAAAGGCATTAGAAAAGCGTTTAAAAGATATTGAAATCACAGTTGAGTTTAATGATAGTGTGGTTGATTTTGTTGCAAAAGCAGGTTTTGATAAAGTTTATGGTGCTAGACCACTAAAACGAACAATTCAAAGTAAAATTGAAGATGTGCTTTCTGAAAAAATCCTTGAAAAATCAATAGAAAAAGGCAATGCATATATTTGCTCTTGTGACGAAAATGGTAATCTTGTTATAGAGTAATAACAACTTAATAAATTGGAGTTTGTCCAACTGATTTATAGTGTCATTCTGAACGTAGCGAAGAAGCTCAAAAGAGACCATTTTCTGCATTCAGGATGGCACTATTTTTTAGGTTTAAGATTTTACTTTGTCATACCTTTGTCCTTTTGCTCATACATATTAGTAAAAGGAGGTCTATATCTATGACAGATGAAAAAAACATTCACAAATTACCGCACAATATTATTATGGAGGACCGCAAAAAACTTTCCGTTTCAGGCGTTACCGATATTGATTCTTTTGATGAACAGACAATAATTGCTATTACTGATTCAGGTGAACTTACAATTCGTGGCTGGAATCTTCACATAACAAGACTTAACCTTGAGCAAAGCGAACTTATGGTTGATGGCGAGTTTTCATCACTTACATACACAGACACCCGACCAAAAGCACAAGGATTTTTTGCAAAGGTGTTAAGATGACAGACTATCTTTATGGATTAAGCATTGCTACACAAACAAAAAATTTTTTATTATCTCTTGGCTTTGGATTTCTTATGGGAATTTTCTATGATTTGTTCCGTATTGTGAGAATAAGCATAAGCAAGGGCAAAACAGCAACAATAATTTCAGATATTCTTTATTGTATTTTTCTTTGTTTCGCTTTGTTTTTATTCTGCCTTACCGTAAATGAAGGTGAAATCCGTTTTTATTTGTTGCTTGGTAGTTTAGCAGGTTTTTTTGTTTATTATTTCTCGTTAGGTATAATTATCTTTTCATTCAGCGAACAACTTATCACATTTATTAAAAAAGTTATAAAATCTGTTTTCAATGTAATTTTTTATCCTTTCAGGTTCATTTTTGGGAAATTAAGGAATTTATTTAACAAAATAACTGCCCAAAGTCGAAAAAATACAAAAAACATCAAAAATAAATCAAAATTCCTCTTGAAAGTGAATAAACGGTTGTTGTATAATTTATTTGTAAAAAAGTAACATCCGGTAAATGTGGATTTGAAGAAAGCGAGGAATGATTATGGCAACAAAACGCAAAGCTCCTGCTAAAAAGAAAAAACAAAGCAAAAGTTTTATTCTTACTCTTGCTCTTGCTCTTGTTGTAGGCTATTTTATTATTACCATAATCGATTTGCAACTTGAAATTCGCGACCGCAAAGAAGTTTACGAACAGTTAGACAACGAGTATGAGCAGATTGTCACTAACAACAATCGTCTTCAAGCAATTGTTGACAATGAAGACAAAGGTGCTTATATGGAACAAGTTGCCCGTGAAAAATTGGGCTTTGTTATGCCTAACGAAAAAGTATTCTATGATATTACACCGGGGGCTTAAGTAGGAGGATTTGCAGTTTGATGCAACTTGACATGGATACCGTTTACGAAGGAACGGTTACGGGGTTAACAAATTTTGGTGCTTTTGTAAAACTTGACAATGGCACAACAGGTATGGTACATATTTCTGAGGTTGCCGCTGAATATGTAAGCGACATTAACGAGCATTTGTCTGAAGGTGACAAGGTAAAAGTTAAGGTTATTGAAATCAACGAAAAAGGCAAGGTTAGTCTTTCAATTAAAAAGGCTTTACCTCAACCTGAAAAAAATGAAAGAAAACCAAAGCCACAAAACAAAAATACTAATAAGGGTTGGAAAGGTGCACCACGCGAAGAACAAAATGCACCTATGTCTTTTGAAGATATGATGGCAAAATTCAAAACCCAGAGTGAAGATAAATTCAGCGACTTAAATCGAAATGCAGCTAAGCGTGGCGCTCGCAGTAATGGTTATCGCAGAGGCAGTAAATAAAAAGCAAACTCAGGCGGTGGGTAAACCCCACTGCCTTTAATTTTAGGGTGATGTAAAATGAAAAAGGCATTTAAATTTATAATTCCAATAGTTGCAATACTTCTTGCATTAACAATTACTGTATTAGGCGTTTTCTATGAAAAGATTTTTTATAATACAAAAAGTTACATAGAAAAATCACAGACTGCTGATGTGAAACTCACTATTGATGCAAATGAAAAAGGGGAAAGTCTTGACGGTTTTGGTGCATCTGCTTGTTGGTGGTCACAAATTGCAGGCAATAGTGAAAATGCAGAAGAAATTGCAAAACTCCTTTACAGTAAAGAGGGATTAGGTCTTAATATTTATCGTTATAACATTGGAGCTGGGTCTAAAGATAATCCTAACACAAAAATCACTGACCCTTGGCGTCAAACTGAAAGTTTTTATGTTTATAACGAAGAAACTGGTGAATACGAATATGACTTTACTCGTGATGCAGCGGCACAAAAGTTTTTAGACCTTGCTTTATCATATGGTTGTATTGATACAGTTGTGCTTTTTGCAAACTCTCCTCACTATTCAATGACACTTAACGGAAAAGCATATGGTAACGAAAATTGGTGGGTTAGTAATATTGCCCCTGAAAAATATGAGGCTTATGCAGAATATCTTGTAACAATTGCAGAGTATTTTATCAATAAAGGTATCCCTGTAAAATATATAAGCCCTATTAATGAGCCAAACTGGTCTTGGGGTGTTGCAAGTGTAAATCAGAGCCAAGAAGGTTGTTTCTACAACTCTGAAGATATTTACGCAGTATATAAGGCAGTTGTTAAAGAAATAAAAGAGAAAAATCTTGATATTAAGATTGCTGGTCCTGAATCAGGTGAATTAAGCTTTAGACTTTACGAATGGTTTGATTATATTTATAAAGACCCTGAAATTCGCCCATATCTTGGTGCTTTGTCATATCACAGTTACTGGTCAGACGATTTAGTGAATAACAAAATCGGTCTTGGTAACTGGATTAAAGAAAATGTAGATGATGTAACTGTTGAGATGTCTGAATGGTGTCATCTTCCTTGCACTGCACCTATCGACTCGATTGATGGCGCACTTCTTCAGGCTCGTGTTATGGCAAATGACCTAAATTTCAGCAACATTAACTCGTGGACTGCTTGGGTAGGAGTTAACGGAATAGGCATTGGTGACGATGGAAAACAATATTCAGACGGACTTCTTGCAGGTAATGCAGATTTAAGTGAATACCAGATTGCTATGAGATATTATGCAGTTTCTCATTTCAGTAACTTTATTCCTAGAGGTAGCGTTAAAATTTCAACAGAAAAAAATATTAATGATATCATTACAGAATCAAATGTTAACGACCAAGGCAACACTGATATTGTACTTATGAAATATGGCGTAAATTACGTTTCATATCTTACACCTGACAACAAAATTGTTACAGTTGTCGTAAACGAAGGTATCAGCAGAAATATTGAGTTTAAAGTTGATGCTGAAAATATGAGCGTTTTCACAACCACACAAGATGCTCAAATGCAACAAACTTACGAGGGTGAAATCAAAGAAATCCCGCTCCCTGAAAAGAGTATTATGACAATTGTTTTTCAGAATGACTCTTTCAGCCAAACAGAAACACAAACCGAAAAATAACAATTATATGGCGGGACTTGCTCCCGCCTGTTTTATTTTGCAGACTAATTTCATTGCAACCAATAGTTGACACAATGTAAACTAAAGTGTATAGAAAAATATTTTTTCGTCATATATTCTAAATGTGTTGAAAAAAACGAAAAAATCTGTTAAAATTTAATTAGCATTCAATGGAGGAGCATTTATGAAAGATTTTATTGAATATATTGAAACTTCTTGTGCGAAGTTACCAGATAATCGTATGGCATATCTTTACAAGAAACATATTCTTGATGAAATGATTGACCGTGCTAATGAAGTTACTCATTCAGGTCTTAAAGACGAAAAAGTACTTGCTGATTTAATGGCAGATGAATATCCAAACCTTGAAGGTAATTATAAAGGTTGGGTAAAAGAATATAAAAAACAAAAGCTCGAAAAAACAATGCGCGTCGCAATGGGTGTGGGTAGTGTTGTTGCTTTCATTTTGTCATTAATATTATTCTTTGTTATAGGTGAAAATGCAACATTTACATATTATGGATACAATGATGATGTGTTAGGTTTGCACACAGTTTCAGCTTATCGTAATTCCTGGCTTATAATTGTTGGCGTAGTTTTTGCAATTATTATTTTATATGCAGGCTATGGAATTAAACGTATTTGCAATATGCGAAGAGTTTTTCATCCAATTGCCCGAGCACTAATTGTTCTTTGTGTAATGATTGTTATGGTGTTTGCATTCCTTTGCGCACTTATGCTTTCAACAAATCCTCTTGAAACAAAAATGTGGCCAATAGTTATTGCGGGTATTGTTCTTGCGCTTGTAGTTGATATTTTCTTTGCATTTCTAACAAAACAGAAATTCCGTACAATTACTACAATGGTTTATTTGCCTATTATTTCAACAATGTTGTATGTAATTCTTGATGCTTATGGTCTTGCAGGCTCATTTGGCGGACTTATAGTTGTTTCAGGGTTTATTGCTGATGCAGTTTATGCACTGTCAATAATTGCAAGTAATGCCAAGTACTTTATGTACAAGAAGGAGGACGATGAATAATGGAACGTAGACTTAACGCTGAGTTATGGGATAAAATGCATTATCTCTTCCGTGATTTCAATGACCGTATGGTTCACGTTGAACTCAATTACGATTTTGTTCCAGACATTGAAGCTCTTAAAACTGTTATTATTTGTGCATTTGAAAAAGTGCCTGTTCTCCGTTCAAAGTTTATTGATACAAAACTTTCAACCCATTGGGAAGTTAAACCTTATGTGATTGAAGATATTCTTACTGTTGCATATCCTGATAATGTAGAAGAAGCTGTTGAAGAATTTCTTACTCAATATATTGCTCCTGATGCAGATAATCAAATGGAAATTGCACTTTTTATTAAAGATGGTAAAAGTACAATTTGTATTGTTGAAAATCATATGTGTATGGACGGTGGCGACCTTAAATATTTCTTGCAAGCATTCTGTGAGAATTACACAAAGTATGTGCAAGAGGGCATAAGTCCTGTTGAATTCAGAACAGGTTCTCGTTCATATAATGATGTTTATTCAGGATTTTCAAAAACTGAATCAGGTGTTGCACAGCGTCTTTTCAAAAACATTAATGCAAGAGATAATCACAAATTCCCACTTACACCTGATAATATCAGTGATAAATCATTTATCGCAAGAAGAAAGTTTAGTGAAGATACCCTTGCAAAACTTAAACCAGTAGGTAAAGAGCTTGGCGCAACTGTTAACGAGTTGCTTCTTGCTGCATATTTCTATAGTGTGTATGAATTGGCAGATTTCCCTGCAAGCGATAAAGTTATGATTTCAAGTGCTATTGACCTTCGTCGTCATATGGATAGCGTCCATGATAAAGGCTTTACAAATCACACTTCATGGATGCAATGCTCAATTCCTGAACGCGGTCGTGATATTTTTGAAACTATAAAATATGTAGTGCGCAGTTCAAACCGTTTTAAAAAAGATAAGTTTATGGGCCTTTATGGACTTCCACTTCTTAATTTCGGTTACAGCATTATGCCACACGCTGCAAGTGAAGAAATTATCAAAATTGGTTACTCAAATCCATATATGGCAATGAGTAATATCGGTATTCTTAATGGTCAGCATTTTGCTCTTGATGGTCACGAGCCAACTGACGCATTTATGTCAGGTGCAGTTAAATACAAACCATTCGTACTTCTTACCGCAACAACATATAAAAATGTTATTACACTTTCAATGTGCGTTCGCGGTAACGATAAGGATAAAGAAATTGTAAACAACTTCTTCGACCTTATGGAAAAGAATGTTAAAACAATCATTGGTGAATAAAAACAAGACCAATCAAAAACTGATTGGTCTTGACAAAATTAAATAATATGATACAATATAAGTGAAATAAGGCAGACCGTATAGACGGTTAGCCTGAAGAAATTACGTAATAACCGCTAACTTTCTCAGGGTTGGGCGGTTATTTTTTTATGCTTAATATGTAACCAGTAGCTACAATGAGAATAATTATAACAAATGTTAAATATTCCATAGCATCACCCCCTAAAAGATATAGAGGGCAAATACCCTCTGAATATCAAAGGGCTAACCGCCTACCGTATAGGCTTACCTTATTTCGTGTGTTATTGTAACATAATGCGACAATGTTTGCAATATGATAATTATATTTTTATTGTGCCAGAGGCTTCCGCAACTTCTAATACTATATGTGGCTTTATTCCGCCTAAAATATCTTTCATTTCAAAAGTTTTGGTGTATGGCTGATTTGGAGAAAATTGAATTGGAATACGCAAACCATCTGACATAGTTGTTCCGTCTTTATAGGTTGTTTTTGTACTGTACTCGCAATCCCATCCAATCAGATTATCATCCTCCAATACAACAGAGACGCTTCCACTTGAAACGGTTTGTTTAGGTATAATAGAAATTGTTACATTTACTGTAGAAGAACTGATAAACGGCATACCGGCAAAAGATTCTACTCCACCACCTTCAAAGTCATCTGTAGTAACACTTATTTCAAAATATTGTTCAAAATTTTCCGGAGTAATTTGAATTGTAGTGGTTGCACAGCTTGTCAAAGTGCAAGTTAAAATGACAATTGCTCCTAATATTGCTATAATCTTTTTCAAAACAATCTCCCCTTATTTTTCTTTTTTGATAAAAACTTTTTTCTCTTGCACTTCAACAATTACAAAGCCTAATTCTTTGCATTTCTTTGATAATGCAGATTTGTTTTTCAAATATGATTTGTCCTTTGGCAAAGGACATCCAGTTAGTTTTTCATATTTTGAATCTGTTAGTTCAAAACAATCTTTATTGAAATATTTGTCTAACAGTTCAAGTTTTGGTCGATTACGCATAATTTCTCCCCCCTAATCCAAATGTATATACTTAATATCTTAAGTATATAATTATTATAGTCAATATATTGAGTATTGTCAACAATTTAAGTATGTTAATATTAAATTGGTGATGGAAATGATTAGTTATGAGCCATTTTATGAAACACTTTATAAAAAGGGTATAACGGAATATAATTTGATTTACAAGCAAGGATTTTCTGCGAATACTATTTACAGAATCAAAAAAGGTGAGGCTATGAGCACAAAAACTCTTGACGCTCTTTGCTATGCACTTGATTGTGATATAACTGATATAATTAAATTTGTTAAGGAATAAACCGAATGGCGAGTAGGCTGTTCGGTTATTTTTCTGTCTTTTTTCACAAATAATGTGAATATATTTTGGCAAAGTGGCTCATTGTAAAGAACGATTATTTGGTGTATAATTGTATAGTATATATCTGACAAGTTGTCGGGAGGAATTAAAATGAAAGTTTATGAAATTAAAGAAATTCTTGATGCAGAGGTAATTTGTGGTGAAGAATTTATGGAACGTGAGGTTTTCACTGCTTGTGGTAGTGATATGATGAGTGATGTGCTTGCTTATGTTAAAGAACAGGCTGTACTTCTTTCAGGTCTTGTAAATCCACAGGTTGTTCGTACTGCTGAAATGATGGATATGCAATGTATTGTGTTTGTTCGTGGCAAACAACCTGATGAGGGAATTATTAACCTTGCAAAAGACCGTGACATTGTTCTTATGACTACAAAACAACCTATGTTTGCATCTTGTGGTATGCTCTATGAAAAAGGCCTTCGAGGAGGCGCTGTAAAATGAGTAATTTGAAACTTCACTTCGATGTACCGGGTGATGATTTTACAAGAGCAGGTGAAGCGTCAGGTAAAGTCAAAAAGACTTTAAAGGATTTAGGCTTTAGTCCTGAAGTAGTCAGAAAAACTGTAATTGCACTTTACGAGGCAGAAATTAACCTTGTAATTCATGCAGGTGGCGGTGAAATTGATGTTGAAATTTCACCTGAGTGTGTTGATATGGTTTTAACTGACCAAGGCCCTGGAATTCCTGATGTTGAAATGGCTATGAAAGAGGGCTATTCAACTGCACCTGATAATGTGCGCTCATTAGGATTCGGTGCAGGTATGGGTCTTCCAAATATAAAAAAATATACCGACGATATGAAAATAGATTCAACCGTTGGTGTGGGTACTACTATGTATCTTAAAGTATTTACAAATTGAGTGATAAAATATGAACGAAACTTATTTCCATTCTGTGCGACTTGATGAAGAAAAATGTAAGGGTTGTGTTTCATGTTTAAAGCGTTGCCCTACAAATGCAATAAGAGTCCGTAACGGAAAGGCTTACATACTTTCAGAGCGTTGCGTTGACTGTGGTGAATGTATCAGAATTTGCCCTTATCATGCAAAATATGCTGAAAAGTATTCATTAAATGAAATTTTAGATTACAAATACAGAATTGCTGTGCCTGCACCATCACTTTATGGTCAGTTTAATAACCTTGATGATACTGATTATGTGTTGACAGGGCTTAAACGAATGGGTTTTGATGATGTGTTTGAAGTGTCAAAGGGTGCAGAGTTAGTCAGTGAGGCAACTCGTCTTATTCTTTCAATGAGCAAGACTAAAAAGCCATTGATTTCTTCTGCTTGTCCTGCAGTTGTGCGACTGATAAGAGTGCGCTTTCCTAACCTTATTGAAAATGTGCTTGATTTGAATGCGCCTATGGAAGAGGCTGCTCGTCTTGCACGAATTAAGGCAAGAGAAGAAACTGGGTTAGAAGATAAAGATATTGGTGTATTTTTTATTACACCTTGTACTGCAAAAATTTCTTCAATCAAGCAACCAATCTGTAATGGTGGGTCAAATATTAACGGCGTTCTTGCAATTAAAGATATTTACCCAGTACTTGTTCAGCAAATGGATAAAATCATTGAGCTTGAAGATTTAAGTGATTCAGGTATTATCGGTGTTGGTTGGGCATCATCTGGTGGCGAGTCTGCAGCACTTTTAAAAGACAGATATTTAGCGGCAGATGGTATTGAGAATGTTATTAAAGTTCTTGAAGAGTTAGAAGATGAAAAACTCAATGACCTTGAATTTATTGAACTTAATGCTTGTTCGGGTGGTTGCGTTGGCGGACCACTTACAGTTGAAAATCCGTTTGTAGCAAAAGCAAGACTTCAGCGTCTTCGCAAATATATGCCAGTTTCTTGTAATCACCTTGAATACGAGTCAATTCCAAAAGAAATGTATTGGCAAAAGCCACTTGAAGCTGCTCCTTGGAAATTGGCAGACAATGTTTTTGAGGCTATGCAGAAAATGAACGACATTAAAGACCTTGAGGCAACTTTGCCAGGTCTTGATTGTGGTATGTGTGGTTCACCATCTTGCCGTTGCTTTGCAGAAGATGTTGTTATTGGCAAAGCAGATGTAAATGACTGTATTTTCAATATGAGAAATCGTGAGGGTGCAGTTTTACCAAAGCCATTTAGAACAGAGGAAACAAAATGATAGTAAAAGATTTAGTTGAAAAATTAGAACTTAAAATACTAGTGCAAGGTGACCTTGACCGTGAAATTGCAGGCGGTTACTGTGGTGATTTGCTTAGCTGGGTTATGGGTAGAGCAAGTGCGGGTGACTGTTGGTTTACTGTTATGGGCAACATTAACGCTATTGGCGTTTGTGTGCTCGCAGATTGTGCTTGTATTGTGCTTTGTGAAAATGCAACTCTTGACGACAATGCAAAAACTCGTGCAGAAATGCAGGGTGTAACAATTCTTTCGTCAGAAGAAAATTCTTATACATTGGCAACAAAACTTGGTGAAATGATATGAATTTAAAGTATGATTTTCATCTGCATTCGTGCTTGTCTCCTTGTGGTGATAATGATATGACACCATATAACCTTGTAAATATGGCGAAGTTAATGGGTTATGATATTATTGCCCTCACAGACCACAACTCCTGTCTTAATTGCCCTGCCGCTATAAAAGCAGGTGAAGAGGCGGGTATTACAGTTGTGCCCGGAATGGAACTTTGCACATCAGAAGAAATTCATACTGTTTGTCTTTTTCCCACACTCCAGAATGCGTTGGATTTTTCAGAATATGTTAAATCCACAATGATGTTTATTAAAAACGAAGAAGAGATTTTTGGTGAACAACGCATAATGGACCATCTTGATAATATTTTAGGATATGAAGATATTTTGCTTACAACTGCATCAGGAATAAGCATTGATGATGTTGTAGCAGAAGTGTCACGATTTAATGGAGTTGTTTTTCCTGCCCATCTTGATAGAGCATCATATTCAGTTTTATCAGTTTTGGGATTTATGTACCCTGAAATGAATTTCACTTGTGCAGAATTTACCCACAAGGCGTATATTCCACAGTATGAAGAAAAACACGAATTATTAAAGAAAATGAAACATCTTCGCAATTCCGATGCCCACTACCTTGAAAATATGGTAGAGGCAACAGAAAGTATAGATATTCCCGAATGTACTGCGCAAGCAGTTGTTAATTATATTTTAGGGAAATAAAATGTAGGGGACGCTGACCATGTCAAGAGTATGATTGTATACAGTAGTGCAAGATGATTGTATACACATTACAATCTAGAAATTTTACGATTAATGAGTTGTCCTGTTGTATTAGAAAATTCAGCGATTTTGAAGTTTCGATAACAAGCAAAGAAAGAAT
>JAZLBG010000099.1:0-1816 GCA_045613585.1 Candidatus Fimenecus sp.
CCTATGACTGTTAGTGGTAAGCTTGACAGAAAAGCTTTACCTGAAATTGACCTTAACAACACAAGTTATGAATCTGCCTTTGTTGCTCCTGAAACAGATGCTGAAATTGCTCTCTCTAACGTTCTTTCCTCTGTTTTAAGCGCAGACAACATCAATATGCTTGATAACTTCTTCAACATCGGCGGTGACTCTATCACTGCTATCTATGTTGTTTCTGAACTTGAAGATAAAGGCTATGAACTTCAGGTTTCTGACATTATGCAAAGTAATACACTTAAAGATATTACTCTTGCTATGATTTCTACTGCTGATATGGACAACTATGACCAGAATGAACTTGATGATTTTGTTCCATTCACTCCAATTATGCGCGCTTTCCTTAAAGAACAAAGCACTATTCCAAAAGACTTTGTTCACACATGCATCATTTCTTCAGACTGTGATGAAAATACAGTACAAAAAGCTTTTGATATTCTCACATCACATCACGACATATTAAGAGGATTTTTCACTAAAAATGGAATTGCAATTCTTCCTTCAGACAAAAGAGTTGCATATACATTCAAATCAATCAGCATCAATAATGCAGACAAAGCAAAAGAAGAGTTACTCAAAACAACTCTTGATGAGGATAAACTTGTTAAGGTAGTTTTCTGTAAAACAGAAAAAGAAAATCTTATCTGTGTTACTGTGCACCATTTCCTTATTGACCTCGTTTCATGGGAAATTCTTATGAAAGATTTCACTATTGTTGTTAATCAGTTGAAAAACAACAAAGTACCTTCTCTCCCTGCTAAATCTGCATCATTTAAGCTTTGGAATGAAGAACTTATAAAATATTCTGAAATTATGGAAAACAATGAGTACTGGGAAAGTATTCTTCCACAACTTGATAACGCTAAATCCTTTAATGCACAAGCGGAAGAAAATGGAGCAGAAGAATTTACTTTCTCTTTCTCAAAAGATGTTTCTGATAAGCTCATCAACGATGTTAACAAAACATATGGCACAAGAATTAATGAAGTTCTTGTAACTGCTTTAGGTCTTGCTGCGGGTAAACTTGCCGATGGGCCTGTTGGAATTATAGTTGAAAGCCATGGTCGAACCCCACTCCATAAACGCATTGCTATTGAGCATACTATTGGCTGGTTTACTTCTTGCTATCCTGTTTTAGTTAATAATAGCGAAAATATTGCTGAAGAAATAATAAATACTAAAGAAACTATGCGAACCATTCCTCGAAATGGCATTGAGTATCTTCTCTTATCAAAAGGATTCCACGAAAATACGGATATTATTTTCAATTTCTACAAAAATAGCATTTCAAATGAAAGCAGAGAAAATAAATTAGTAACTTTTGCCGGAACATCGGTGTTCCCAGGTAAAATCAATGTAACTTGTTTCGTTACAGACAACATTTTAACAATAGGTATTTCTGTACCAAAATGCAAACACAAGCCTGGAATCGGCGAAGAATTGGGTTCAGAATTCGTTACTCAAATCTATAAAATCGTTGATTTCTGTACTGCTACTGACAAAGTCGTTAAAACTCGTTCCGACTTCTCTGATGATACTTTAACACAAGGCGAATTAGATGAACTAACAGATTTATTTGATTGGGGTGATGATAATGAATAGCAATATTGAAGATATCTACACCTTAACCCCATCACAGGAAGGTATGTATACCCAGTATTATCAGAATACAGAAACAAAAACATACCAGTTACAGAATGTGTCAAGAATTAGTAAGTCTGTTGACTTAAAGGTGCTTGATAAGAGCGTAGAATTGCTCTCTATTCGTCATCAGGTACTT
>JAZLBG010000100.1:0-15250 GCA_045613585.1 Candidatus Fimenecus sp.
TTACACATCTTCTTTCAGTTCCCATTCTTTAATTTCCTTTGCCTGATTATACATAGCAACATAGTTATTATGTCTAGATTCGCTGATAAGTCCCATTTCAACTGCTTCACAGATTTTGCAACCTTTATCGCAAGTATGTGAACAAGTTGAAAATTTACAGTTGCCTAAATGTTCTCTGAATTCACGGAAACAATAAGGCAAATCGTCTTTTCTTATAATTTCAGTTTTAGCAAAATCAAGTGATGAAAAGCCCGGGGTATCAATAACATAACCACCACACACATTAAAAAGTTGCGCTTCACGGGTTGTGTGACGACCACGCCCGAGTTTTTCACTAATAGCACCAGTTGATAATTTAAGAGTATTGTCAAGTTTATTAAGAAGCGTTGTTTTGCCAACACCGGAATTACCTGTAAATGCAGTGATTTTATTTTTCATTAAACCACGCACTTTATCAACATCATCGTCGTTTTCAATTACAATCAAAGTAATTCCACTATTTTTATAAGCCTCAACAATACTACTATAATCACCTAAATCTGTTTTTGATACAACTATTACAGGCTCAATGTTTTTATATTCAGCAGTTGCAATAAGTTTATCAATCACAAGAAAATTAGGTTTTGGCTCAACAGTTGAAACAACTATAATTAAATTGTCAATATTAGATACAGGAGGTCTTAATAGAAAATTCTTACGTTCAAAAATCTTATCAATTGTGTTTTCAGCATTTTCATTTACTGAAATTTCTACAGTATCACCAACTAGTGGTGTAATTCTATTCTTTCTGAACAATCCTCTTGCTTTACATTCATAAGTCGTATTGGCGACTTCAACATAATAGAAGCCGCCAATTCCCTTTGTTATAATACCTTTTAAAACCATATTACTCTTCATTTGGTCCTGTACTAATTGTAAGTGTAATTGTTTTACTTGTTGCCATTGTAGTAGTGCCATCTGTAATAGGGTCTTGTGAAATTACGCAACCACTTTCAATAGCATCACTTGGTGATTCAACAATTTCAATATTCATAAAACCAGCCGCATTTAACTGGCTTACTGCCTCGTCTTTAGTTTTGCCAACAAGATTATTTGGCAAAATAGCAGTATTTTCGTAAGCGATTTCTTCAACATCAGTTACCTCAGCAGGAACTTTTGTGAAATCTACTTTACCTTTTTGAATTGGAGTATCATCAATCATTACAACATATGAACCTTCTGCGCCACTACCCTTAATGGTATAAGTTTTTGTAGCACCATCAAGATACAACTCTTTTGATGTAGAAAAAAGTTCATTATTTACATAAATCTTTAATATACCAGATTTATTTACTGCAGGAAGAGTAACTGTAATATCTGCTGAAGATTCAGCTGGTACACCATTACTAACTTCAATATCAATTTTAGAACCAATTGGAACAGACTTATCTTTAGCTACACTTTGCTTTATAACAACACCTGCTTCTAGTTCACTATTCACTTCAGTTACTGTACCAAGCACCAAATCAGAAGCCTTAAGTAATTGTTCTGCAATATCTTTTTCACAGCCTTCAAGTTGTGGTACTTTGACAGTTTCTTTTTCATCTGTAGCTATATAAATAGTTACTTCTCCGCCAATTTTTACAGATGTACCAACTTCAGGTGAAGTCTTAATAACAAGTCCCGGTGCAATTGTTTCTGAATATTCTGAAACAACAACTGGAATAATACCATTGTTTTTAAGTAATGTTTTTGCTTGGTCTTCGTCCATTCCTAAAAGTGAAGCATCGACAACAAAATTGTTCTTTTTAACAATCGTAAGTTTAATTTCATCACCTTTTTTTACTTTTTCGCTTGCTAAAGGTGATTGTTCAAGTACTACACCATCATCAAGTGTTGAATTTTCATCAATCTCAATGACAAAAGTAAAATTATCAGTATATTCTTTATTATTATCAATATCTTCGAAATAATTAAGATTCACAAAATTAGGAACTTCAACTTGTTGATTTTTAATTCCAACAAAAATACCAGCAATTATGAGTGCAAGAACAACGATACCAGCAATAGCACCTAACATGATTGCAGTAGTTTTATTAATTGATTTTGTATCAGATTCATTCTTAAATTCTTGTTGATTTATTTGAGTTCGATTAGATACTGCACTCTTTCTTACATATTTTGTTGGCTCTTGGTCAACAAAATATGAATAATTAAATTTAACAGATGGATTACGTTTGAATTCATTAATATCAACAAGCATTTCTGCAGCTGAGCCATAACGGTCATTAGGATTTTTCTGCATTGCACGGATAGTAATCTGTTCAAGACCCAATGGAAGTGTTGGAATAATATCTCTTGGACGTTTAGGGTCTTGTTGAAGCTGCATAAGTGCCACAGAAACTGCACTATCTGACTGGAAAGGAAGTTTACCAGTAAGCATTTCATACATAACAACACCGACAGAATAAATGTCTGCTTTATCGTCAGTCATTTCACCTCTTGCTTGTTCAGGGCTGATATAATGAACTGAACCGATAGCATTTTCAGATGTTGTGTCAGAATCAGAACGGCTGAATCTAGCAATACCGAAGTCAGTAACCTTAATTGTGCCATCCTGCAAAAGCATAATATTCTGTGGTTTAATGTCTTGATGTACAATACCTTTATCGTGAGCGTGTTGTAATGCAGCAAGAATCTGTCCCATAAAATGAACAGCTTCTTTCCAATTAATTACGCCTTGCTGTTCAATATATTCTTTAAGAGTAATTCCATCAACATACTCCATTACAATATACTGTAAACGGTCGCCAAAACTAACATTATATACTCTAACAATATTAGGATGAGAAAGAACAGCTATAGCTTTAGATTCATTCTTAAATCTACGCTTAAACTCCTCATTTGTTAAATATTCATCTTTTAATATTTTAATCGCAACAATTCTATCGTCAATGTTATCGTAGGCTTTATATACCACAGCCATACCACCAACACCAATAATTTCACGAATTTCATATCTGCCATCTAAACGTTTACCGCAAAAATTTTCCATTATTAAAGCTCCTTTCACACATTTTAATAACCAATAGTGACAACAGTAATATTGTCGCCACCACCATTATTATTAGCACGATTAACAAGTCTTTCTGCATACTCATTATACTTACCATCACTAGTAAGTTCATAAAATTCCTGAGGTTCAACGTAGTTTGTTAACCCATCAGTGCATATAATCAAAACATCTTTTTCACTAATATCAGCAATATTGAAATCAAAACTAAGTTCTGAATCAACACCAAGAGCACGAGTAATTATATTCTTTCTTGGGTCAGTTTTTGCTTCATCCAAAGTCAATGTTCCTTGGTCAACCATTTCTTGAACAATGGAATGGTCTTTTGTTAATTGATTAAGTGAGTTTTCAGATAATATGTAACCTCGAGAATCACCCGCATGAGCAATAAACACTGTATTATCAACAACTATTGCAACTACAACGGTTGTTCCCATACCTGTAAGTTCCGGATTAGCTTTACTCATATCGTATACGCTTATGTTAGCTGCTGCTATGGCCGATGCAAACATATTTCGAATAGAACTTGCAGACATATCTGCGCGATAAGTTGATGTAATTCTTTCAGAAATAATTTTCACCGCAGTTGAACTAGCAAGATTTCCGCCTGCAGCACCACCCATACCGTCACAAACAACAGCCCATGCAACAGAACCCGGTAATTCGCCTGTTGCATATGAATCTTGGTTAGATTCACGTTTTTTTCCAATATCAGTTCTTGCAACTATTTTCAAAAACTCACCTACTTGTTTTTCTTTGATGCTCTAAGCTGACCACAAGATGCATTAATATCACTACCAAGTGTTCTACGAACAGTAGCTGTTATACCTCTTGAAGCCAAAATATCTATAAATCTTTTTTGTCGTTCAACCGTACTTTTCATATAATCAGTTTCACGAACATTATTAACAGGAATTAAATTAACGTGACATAAAATGCCTTTCAACCTTTTAGCTAATTCAAATGCACACTCATCGCTATCGTTAAGCCCTTGAATCATAGCATATTCAAAGGAAATTCGTCTACTTGTTGTTTCTGCATATTGCTTACATGCTTCAAGCAGTTCATCTATTTCATATTTATTATTTATAGGCATTGATTTTGAACGAATTTCATTGTTCGGAGCATGTAACGAAACAGATAATGTAAGACCTAATTTCTTTTCAGCAAGGTCATAAATTTTGGGTACAATGCCACAAGTAGATAAAGAAATATGACGCATACTCATATTCTGCCCTTTTTCATCAGTAATGAGTTCAAGCATTTTCATTACATTATCATAATTATCAAGTGGTTCACCTGTGCCCATAAGCACCATATGGTTAATTTTTATATTTAAATCTTTTTGTGCGGTATAAACCTCTGTAAGCATTTCGCCAACAGTTAATTGGCGGACAAATCCACCGATGGCTGATGCACAGAAAGTGCAACCCATTTTACAACCTACCTGTGTAGAAATACAAATAGAATAACCATATTTATATTTCATAACTACACTTTCAACATATTCACCATCAGAAAACTGAAATAAATATTTTACAATATCATCAATTTTTGATACAAGTTTTGTGTTAACTTGGCAATTACTGAAGAAAAAATGTTCTGCCAGTTTTATTCTCATATCTTTTGAAATATTAGACATTTCATCAAATGATGATACACATTTTTCGTGCACCCATGAAAAAATCTGATTTATACGAAATTTTGGAAAACCTAAATAAAGTATTTCTTTTGATAATTCATCATAGTTTAATGAACGTATATCTTTTAACATAAATTATTCCCTAATTAGCATTGCATAAAAGAAACCATCAGAATGATTTTCACGTGGAAACATAGTAACCATTCCACCATCTTTAAAATCCTTATGCTCTTCTAAAAATCTTTTACAAATTTCTGTATTTTCTTTATTACTCAAAGAACAGGTTGAATACATAATTATGCCTTTTTCTTTTAAGTATAACGCAGAATTTTCTAAAATATTATATTGCAATTCGCACAATTTGTCAACAAACTCAAAATCTTTATACTTTATTTCAGGCTTCCTTCTAATTACACCAAGTCCTGCACAAGGAACATCGCAAAGTATTTTATCAGCTTTTGGAAAATTGGGATTATAAGCAGATGCATCACCAATTTGAGCTTTTATAATATCGATTCCAAGTCTTTTTGCACCATCATTTATAAGTTTTATTTTGTGGTCATATAAATCAAACGAATAAATCTCACCCTGATTTTCCATCATTTCTGCCATTGTAAACGATTTACCTCCAGGTGCTGCACACATATCAAAAACAACCTCATTTTTCCTTGGGGCAAGGGCAGAAATACATGTTTGAGAAGCTAAATCTTGTGCATGGAAATAACCTTTTTTATATGATTCAGTTTTAAATACTGCGCCACCATCAACAACTTCAATAGTAGTTTCATTATCAATTTTTTTAGCAGTAATTCCATCTTGAGCAAGAAAATTTATTAACTCATCAGATGTTATTTTTAGTGTATTCACACGTAAAAATACAGGAACCGCACCTACTGACGCTTTAAGTATTTCTTCCGCTTTTATGTAGCCATAGTCATTAACAAAATGAGTAACAAGATTTTCTGGACAAGAATATGTAATACTTAAATTATAGATTTTATTATCTGTTTCAGGCAATAAAATTTCAGTTGACGATACTTTTCTTAAAACAGAATTTATAAGACCTGACGCAAATCCACATTTTACTTTTTTTGATAACTTCACGCTTTCATTTACTGCTGCTGAAACAGGAACTTTATCCATATATTTTATCTGATAAACACCCATTCGCAGAATAGTAAGCACTTGTGGATTAAGTTTTTTAATTGGTTGTGTAAGTAGTTGAGACAAGTAATAATCAAGAGTTATTTTTCGTTCAATTACGCCATACACTAAAGCGCACACAAAAGGTGCAGATGATACTTCATTCTGATTAAGAACAGTATCAACTGCAATATTTGAATAAGCTTTATCACGCTCTATTTTATTTAAAATTTTATACGCTAAAAATCTATCGTCCATATTTCACTTTCTTTTTCGGTTAAACATTAACAATATTCTTAATAAATTTGCAATACTCACTGCAAGAGCAGCAACATATGTCATAGCGGCAGCAATAAGCACCTTTTTTGCACCTGTTTTTTCATTTTCGCTTAAAATATCAGCATTTGTAATTACTTGTAACGCTCTTTTACTTGCATTAAACTCAACAGGTAAAGTGATTAACTGAAAAAACACTGCAAATGAGAAAAATATAATACCTGCAATTGCGAGAAATTCAAAATTGAGAAAAAAGCCTAAAATTGCAAGCGGTATTCCTGCTCTTGAGCCCAGATTTGCAGCCGGCAACACTAAACTTCTTATTTTTATAGGTGCATAATTCTGTGCATACTGTGCTGCATGCCCTGCCTCATGACAAGCGACACCAATTGCTGCAACAGATGTTGAATTATATACACTATCAGATAATCTGATTACATTTGCACGTGGGTCATAATGGTCAGTAAGCTTACCATTTACACGTTCTATCTGAACATTAGTAATACCATAATGTCTCAACACTTCAAAAGCTGCTTGTGAGCCTGTAAGATTTCGCGACGAAAATACCTGAGAATATTTTTTAAAAGATGAGTTTACTCTGGCAGACGCAATCATTGATAAAATAACAACAGGTACAACTAATATTAAATAATAGTAATTTGAAAGATAATAATATGAGAAATAATCCATATTAGCCTCCAATCATTGTTCCTTTTTCGATTTTTCGACCTCTTAAGAAACTTGCTGTATCAGTTTTACGCTTACCTTCTGCTTGAATTTCAAGAATTTCAACACATTTACCATCGCCACACATAACAACAAGTCTGTTATTATTATCCACAACTTCTGCACATTCACCATTAAAAGTTTCAGTTAAAATCTGGGATTTATGGATTTTATAATTTTTACCATCAATCTTAGTAGTAGCAACAGGCCAAGGTGCTAAACCTCTGATTTTATTGTGAACCTCTTGCGCAGATTTTGAAAAATCAATTGGACAAATCTCTTTTGAGAGCATTGGTGCATAATTCGATAACTCATCAACCTGTTTTTCAGGATTAAGATTATCAATATTATTAATTGTTTCAATCAGCACTTCAGCGCCCATTAAAGATAACGCATCGTGAAGTTCACCTGCATTCATATTTTCTGTTATGACAATACGCTTTTTAATAAGCATATCACCCGTATCAAGTCCTACATCCATTTGCATTGATGTTACACCAGTTTCGGTTTCGCCATTTATAATGCTCCATTGAATTGGCGCAGCACCACGAAGTTTTGGCAAAAGAGATGCATGAATGTTGATGCAACCATATTTAACACTTTCAAGAATTTCTTTAGGTAAAATTTTACCAAAGGCAACAACTATTATTAAGTCAGCATTTAATGAATTTATTATATCAAGCGCTTCACCATTTCGCATTGAAACAGGTTGAAAGACAGGAATATTATTTTCAACTGCACACACTTTTACAGGTGGTGGTGTCATTTCATAACCTCTACCCTTAGGTTTATCTGGTTGAGTAAATACGCCAACAACGTCATTGTCACTATTAATAAGTGCTTCTAAACAAGGAACTGAAAATTCAGGTGTTCCCATAAAAATAATACGCATTATTTATCACTCACTTTTCTCGGCATATTTGTCGATTTCTTCTTGCTTTGCAATTTTGTCTACATATAAAACACCATCGAGATGGTCAATCTCATGAGAAAAAGCTTTGGCTTTTAATCCGCTTCCCTTATATACACACCAGTTACCATCACGATTTTGAGCTTTAACTTTAACAGTCATAGGTCGCATAGTATATGCTTGCTTTCCTGGTAAAGAGAGACAACCTTCAATATCACATTGCACACCATCAACTTCAACGATTTCAGGATTGATAAGTTCCATTAAACCTTCACCTATATCAATTACCACAACTCGTCTTAAAACACCCACTTGTACTGCTGCAAGGCCAACACCATCAGCAGCATACATTGTTTCAGCCATATCATCAAGCAATTCAAAAAGTCTATCATCAAATTTTTCAACTACTCTGCTTTTTTTTCTTAAAATTGCATCTTCTTCTGTTCTTATGTTTCTTATAGCCATTTTCCTTCTCCTATATTAAACTTTCAGGATTTATATCAACATAAACATTTATATTGTTCTTATTTTTATCAAAATCTTTGAGTAAATTACCAATCATTTCACGAAATCTTTTATCATTTCTGCACTTTATGATTATTCTGCTTCTAAACTTACCGCCAACTTTTGAAACTCTTGGTGATACAGGTCCTAACACAATAATATTAAGGTCAGAATATTTTTCTGTGTGAATTTTTTTAAGTGATTGCATAAATTCATTTGCAGAAGTATTTACAAAATAATCTTTTTCGCTTGAAAAACCAATTACACAAATATCACAAAATGGTGGATAAACCATTTGTTTGCGCATATTTATTTCAATATCATAAAAAGAGTCATAGTCTTGCTCTTTTGCAAGACAAATAATCTCACTATCTGAAAAAGCTGTCTGAATATATGCTTTGCCTGGAGATTTTCCACGACCACTTCTACCTACAACCTGAGTAATTAAATCAAAGGCTCTTTCACCACTTTTATAATCGTCATTATAAAGCATCTGGTCAATACTTAATACACCCACGAGAGTAACATTCTCAAAGTTCAAACCTTTTGCGACCATTTGAGTACCAACAAGAATATCATATTCCCCTTTTCCAAAACTATTGAAGTTTTCTTCATAAGAGTATCTAGAATTAGTTGTATCTGTATCCATTCGTAAAATTCTTGCATCGGGAACTATGAGTTTTAACTCTTCTTCAAGTTTTTGCGTACCTGCACCAACAAATTTCAAAGTATCATTATTACAATTATTACATTTTTTTGTAAATGGAACTGAATAACCACAATAATGACACATCAATCTACCATTTTTAATATGATAAGTCATTGAAATACTACAGTTAGGACAAGTTGCAACAGTACCACATTCCGTGCAAGATACATAAGTATTATATCCGCGTCGGTTAAGTAACAATATGCATTGTTTACCACTATCAATTGTTGATTTAATTTCATCAGCAAGCTTCTTACTTACATTTTCAAGAACCATATCACTTTGGTAAGTTGTATCGATTGTTTCAACTACAGGAAGCACTGCATTACCATATCTATTCTCAAGTTTAAATAATGAATATGTGCCACACTTTGCCTTAGTGTATGTATCAATTGAAGGTGTTGCCGATGACAATAACAATAATCCATTATGGCAACCAATTCGATAAGAAGCTACTTCACGCGTATGATATCTTGGCGTCATTTCAGATTTATATGTATGTTCTTGTTCTTCATCAATAATAATTAACCCAATCTTATCAAATGGAGCAAATACAGCTGAACGAGTACCAACTACAATTTGAGCTTCACCACGCTTAATGCGTTTCCATTCATCAAGGCGTTGACCTAATGATAATGCACTATGAAGAACCGCTACTTTACTGCCATATCGTTCATAAAAAATAGACAATAATTGTGGTGTAAGAGATATTTCAGGAATCATTACAATAATTCCCTTATCACTTTTAAGTGCCTCGTCAATTAATTTAAGATAAACCTGTGTTTTACCACTACCAGTAACACCATAAAGCAATGCACCTTTTGCAGTATCTTCATTATAAAGCGATAACAAACCTTCAAAAGCTTTATTTTGTTCCTTAGATAAAGTTATTTCAGCACATTCAGGATTATCAATATCACTATATGGCGAACGATAGACTTCACTATCAAAAATTTCAACAATACCTTTGCTTTCAAGCGCAGAAACAACAGCAGAAGTATAACCTGTGAAATAACAGATTTCTTTAACAGAAGCCATACCAACATCCGTTAAAACTTTTATAACTTCTTTCTGCTTAGCGGTAATTTTACCATAATCACTTAAATCATCATTAACATTAATTTTTAAGCGCACCATTTTTACAGTTGCATCACCTGTTCTGCGTTGTGCATCAACATTTCGCAATAATATCCCTTTTGACACCATTGTATCAAGTATTTCATCAATTTTAGTTAATGAGCAAGATTTTGATATTGTTTCGCTTTTAACATAAGTATTTTTATCTTTTAAGTAAGCAAAAATAATTTTTTCTTTTTCATCAGTAATTTCACCTATAAAATCACTATTAATAGCATACAGAACGCTTACGGACATTGAAAAGCCTAATGGCAAAAACATTTTACATGCTTCAAAATATGTGCAAAAACATCTTTCACGGACAAAATTTGCAGTTTTAAGCATTTCGTATGTAAGAAGTGGCTCTTCATCAAGAATACTATCAATTTTTTTAAGTTTTTTTTCACAAGTTTCAACTTTATTTATTGCAAAAACAATACCTACTCTTTTTTTTGATGATGTACCAAAAGGTACAAGAACACGCTTTCCAACACTTAATTCCAAACATAATGAATCGGGAACAGAGTAATCAAATAACATATCAAAGGAATAAGCTGTATTTTCAACAGCAATCTTTGCAATCGTTAAATCTTTCATAATCTGCCCCCTTTACTTATAGAATATTAAGTTTTAATTATATATTTCTAATTTCTTCAGGCTCTACAACTTCATATTTGCCATTAATAATTTCATCAAGAGCAAGGCTAACAGGTTTTTCTTCAAGAATTTCACCGTTTTCCTGTGCATCACCAGCAATTTCTCTTGCGCGCTTTGCAACAGCTGTTACAAGAGAATAACGACTTGTTTTGTTTTTGAGTACATTTCTTAAATCTGGATTAAACATTTTTATTACCTCACTTATATAATTTATGTAAAATTTCTAAAACATTTTCAGATGCTTTTTCTAAATCATCATTGACTACTAAATAATCATAATCTTTGCTGTGACCAATTTCATTTTGGGCAATTTCAAGACGCTTTTGAATATCTGTTTCCTCTTCAGTACCTCTTGAACGAAGTCTTTGTTCAAGTTCATCCATTGATGGTGGCATAATAAATATGCCAATTGAATCAGGATAAAGTTTTTTAATATTACTTGCACCTTGAACTTCAATTTTCAAAATAACTGTTTTACCTTCACTAAGCCATTTATCAACAGGTGCTTTTGGTGTACCATAAAGATTTTGACCATAGCGAGCAAATTCAAGCACTTCATTATTATCAATCATCTTTTCAAATTCTGACACTGAAATAAAATAATAGTCTTTACCATCAACTTCATTTTCACGAATACCACGAGTTGTTAAGGATATTGATTTTTGAAGTGATGTATCTTTAGCAAGTACAATTTCTAGCACAGTATCTTTACCCACACCTGAGGGACCTGAAAACAACACGAGAACGCCTTTTTTATTCTGCATAATTCGCGCCCTCCTCAACATTTTCTGTACGGCTTAGAATTGTTTCAGCCTTAAGATATGTGGCTATAATATGGTCACTATCCATAATAAGTACAGCATGTGTTTTTCTGCCCTGAGTAGCATCAATAAGCATATGATTTTCTTTTGCCTGTGCAATTATTCTTTTTACAGGTGCTGAATCTGTTGAAACAACTGCTATAACTCTATCAGCATTCACTGCATTACCGAATCCTATATTTATAAGTTTCATTTGCTACCTCATTCAATATTCTGTATCTGCTCACGGATTTTTTCAATTTCAGCCTTAATATCAATTACATTACGCGCAATTGTAACATCCTGTGCCTTTGAACCAATTGTGTTTGCTTCTCTATTCATTTCTTGAACAAGAAAGTCAATTTTTCTGCCTATTGCTTCATTACTGTCCATAAAGAGACGCAACTGATCAATGTGACTACGAAGTCTAACTGTTTCTTCTGCCACTGCAACTTTATCTGCAAAAATTGCACATTCAGTAAGAAGACGTTGTTCATCAACCTGAACATCGGATAAAAACTCATTGATTCTTGCAAGAAGTTTATCATTATATTCTTTAACTGTTTCAGGTGAGCGTTCTTCAATTATTGATACTTTTTTAAGAATTTCATCTGCACGATACAAAACATCAGCCTTAAGTTTTTCACCCTCTGCTTCACGCATTGAAATAAACTTAGAAATCGCTTCTTCTGTAACAGTCTTAACAGCATTCCATATTTTTTCTTCGTCAGCCTCTTGCTTATGTATTGCAAAAATGTCGTTATTTCTTGCAAGTGTTGAAATAACTAAATCATCGCGTAGAACTAAATCATTTCTTTCTGCCAATTCATTTAAAGCATTAATATATGAACCTGCAAGAGAATGATTCACAAGAATTTCAACTTCGCTATCTTCAAGATTTTCAACAGAAACATAGCACTCAACTTTACCACGTGCAACGAGTGATCCGACAAAATTCTTTAACTTTTCATCCAAAAATCCATAGTTCCTTGGAACACGGGAATTAAATTCAAAATAACGGTGATTAACACTTCTGAGTTCGACAGTAATACTCATTGAATCAATCATCATTTGAGCGCGACCATAACCAGTCATACTTCTAATCATTTATTTATCCTCCATATTATTTACAGCAGCTACCTTTAAGCAAGGTCGGAATATCACCACTATAAACACCATTATTATTTTCAAATCCAAGATATTTAAGCACATCACTGATTTCACTTATACTACAATGTGCCATATAAGCATTTCTGTTAGCACAAAAATTAAGTGCAGCACGAACAAAACCCTCAATAAGAAGCTTGTCCGAATAATCACATAAAAGCATATGAATGTAACAATTATACCCATTCACGCTCATAAGACATTTGCCAACAGGATTTTTTTCTTCATCAATTCCTATATAAGCACCATAAATGTTATCGTTAAAGAAAAACTCAGGAAATTCAGTTTTTAATGTGTTAATATCAGTTATAGGTTTATAAAAAATCATTATTTCTGACTCTTTCTATCAAGTGATGCTGCAACTGTAAGTTTATGCACTTCTTCTTCAGTAAGATTTCGCCAGTCACCTTGTTTAAGCATTCCAAGTTTAACTGAACCAATCTGAGTGCGTTTAAGACGAGCAACTTCAAGACCTAATGCATCACACATTTTTCTAATTTGACGATTTCTACCTTCATAAATGATAATTTCAAGGACTACTCTACCCTCTTTTTTTTCAATAACGCGAACTTCAGAAGGCATTGTCATTCTACCATCAATCTCAATACCAGTAGTAAGTTTTGTAATCTGTTCTTCATTAATTGAAGGACGAACAGTTACTCTATATGTTTTTGGCACATGTCTTGTTGGATGAGTAAGTGCATTTGCAAACTCACCATCATCAGTTAAAAGTAACAAACCTTCAGAATCTCTGTCAAGTCTGCCAACTGGATAAACTCTAGTACCAACGTCTTCAACAAGTTGTGCAACACATTTTCTGCCCATCTCATCACTTAATGTTGTAATAAAACCACGAGGTTTATGAAGCATAATATATGTGTTCTTTTTACTTTTAACAAGTTTTTTCCCTGCAACAACAACTGTATCACGCTTTGGGTCAACCTTATCTCCAATAGATGCAGGTCTTCCATTAACTTTAACTTTACCTGCTGCTATTAATTCTTCTGCTTTTCTTCGTGAAGCAATACCACATTCAGAAATATATTTCTGAAGTCGGATTTTATTATCTGCCATAATTCACCTAAAACCTTTATTTTTTGCTTAAAATTTCAACAGTTTCAGAAGCGCAAATAGGGACATCATAAATTTTAATATTGTTATGATAAAACTCTATTTCACCTACAACATCACCTTTATAAACAGGTGCATACTCAAACTGTTTAATGTATATTTTATTAATATATTCAAATTTGTTAACTAATGTAGTGTACTGAGGAATAGTTAACATTTCAACATCTACATAACTTTTTGTACCACCAACAACTTTTAATTTAACATTAGTTAAATCTTTCATCAACTCAATTGTATTCACCTTTTCAAAGGCATAATCATACATTCTTATATGGTCATTCCAATCGTCAGGTGCATTAAGCGTAACTGCAACAAGAGTTTTGCCATCTTTGCATACAGCAGATACCAGACATCTGCCACTTTTTTTAGTAAAACCCGTTTTAATTCCAAAAGCACCATCATATAAATTCAAAAGTTTATTATGATTTGTAAATACGCGCCTATAAGGTGGATTACCATAGTACACAATATCACTTTCATCTTCACAAATACTTCTGAATTCTGGATTTTTAATCGCATATACACCTAACAACGCCATATCAAAAGCAGTAGAATAGTGATTCTCGCCATCTAGACCTGATGGTGTTTCAAAAGAAGTTGAGTTCATTCCTATTTCTTTTGCTTTATTATTCATTATTTTGACAAAACCAGGTATATTGCCACCTACAATATGAGCAACAGCATTCGCTGCATCGTTACCTGACTCTAAAAGCATACCTTTAACCAATGTTTTTAATGAAACATTATCACCATCAACAAGTCCAATTGAACTTCCTTCAACAGCAATCATATCAGTTGTAACTTTCTGCATTTCATCAACAGCACCATATTCAAGAGCTATAACTGATGACATAATTTTTGTTGTACTTGCCATAGGAAGTTGCTCATTCATATTTTTTGAATAAATAACTTCACATGTATCAGCAGAAATTATGACGGCAGATTTGGCTGAAATTTTCAACGGATTTTCAGCAGATACAAATGTACTTAATGTAAATAACAAAACTAATGCAAGAATTATAGATACTATTTTTTTCATAATCAATCACCAAAACAGTATATGTGTTTCGGTGATTAATAAGAATAATTATTCAGTTACTGTTTCCTCTGTTTTTTCACCATCAACACCTGCAACCGCAGCATTGAATACCTTATCCATTTTTGCTTTATTTACAGCATTTGAAACTTTATCAAACATTTCAGGCACAAGACCTACAATACGTTCAGCAGCGTTATCAAACGCTGTAATGTGCTTAATATCAACATTACCATAAGCGTCAATTACAAGGAATGCGATAGGCATAATTGTAACGCCAGCGCCACCGCCACCACCGAAAATATCCTGATTAGATTTTGATGGAAAATCTGAGCCACCTGAAGCAAATCCATAAGTAACCTTTGACACAGGGATAATTGT
>JAZLBG010000101.1:0-1003 GCA_045613585.1 Candidatus Fimenecus sp.
CTTGTTGCTTTTCAGCGGTGGCAAAGTTTTATATAAATTTGAATTGCTTGACACAAAATTTTTATTAACTTACGATGTTATTGAGAAAGCGATTTTGCGCAGATAGCAGGTTCTCCTTTTTGTCATAAACTGAAGAACGGGATAAATTTGAATTTGACGTTTAATTTTCACTCTACGAATGGTTGATTTCTCCCCTTTCAACCATTAGTTCGTGTTATTTTTCTTAAAAGGTGCTACAACTAAAGTGAAAGGAGGTAGCCTATGGATCAAATCAAAATAGGAAAGTTTATTGCCGAGTGCAGAAAAAAGAAAAATCTTA
The DNA here is from genome assembly GCA_045613585.1 of Candidatus Fimenecus sp. Lineage (GTDB taxonomy): Bacteria > Bacillota > Clostridia > Oscillospirales > Acutalibacteraceae > Fimenecus. The sequence goes on from JAZLBG010000101.1 coordinate 320, forward strand.
CACAAGCACAGTTGGCAGAAAAATTGAATATAACCGACAGAGCGATATCAAAATGGGAGACAGGCAAAGCAATGCCTGATTCCAATATTATGATTGAACTTTGTTATATTCTTGGAATAAGTGTAAATGAATTATTATGTGGGGAGATGATTGATATCGCACAAAAGGATGAGCAATTAAATGAACTGATTATTCAGATGGCAAAAAATGAGGAAAGATATCATAAACGGCTGCTGCACTCCGCTTGTGTGATTGTCGCAACCAGCCTGGCAGCACTCATTTGTTTAGTGAGTTTAATATCACTCCTTATTCCTGAATGTGGATTTCAAGACTTTATGATAATGGGGTCTGTCATACTATTTATGATTCCTTGCATTATTGCTCTGAAATTTAAGGTAGAGACAGGGTATTATGAATGTAAGAACTGTCAACATATGTTTGTTCCTAACTATAAAGAGATTGCCGTGTTGATGCAAACACCAACCAGAAGATTGTTAAAGTGTCCGAAATGCGGCAAATGGACTTGGTGCAAAAAACTAACCAAGAGATAAATTCCAACTTGTCGAACAGTTAAATAGAAAGAAAGCGTGAGGTTGCGGTATTGACTTCGTCAAACCAGACCTCCGCTTCTGTGTTTTTCAGCAAAACAAAAGGAAGCAGCTTTCTCTGCTCCCTCTTGCGGAT
>JAZLBG010000102.1:0-27304 GCA_045613585.1 Candidatus Fimenecus sp.
ACGAGAGCCTTCCAAAGACTCAATAAGTGCAGTTTCTTCACCACAAACGAATGCACCCGCACCTGCTTTAATTCTGAAATCACAGGAGAAGTCCGTACCCATAATATTCTGACCGATAAAGCCCTTTGCTTTTGCTTGGTCAATGGCATTCTGAAGTCTTCTGATTGCAAGAGGATATTCAGCACGGACATAAAAAATTGCTTCACACGCACCAATTGCATATGCACCGATAAGCATACCTTCAATAAGATTATGTGGGTCACCCTCAATAACTGCTCTATCCATAAATGCACCCGGGTCACCTTCGTCAGCATTACAGATAAGATATTTTACTTCACCTACTGACTGACGAGCAGCATTCCACTTAAACCATGTTGGGAAACCTGCTCCACCACGACCTGCAAGACCTGAAACTTTGATTTCTTCGATTACATCTTCAGGTGACATTGTTTTAATCACTTTTTCAAGTGCTCTATAGCCGTCGTCATTTGTGTAATCTTCGATAATTTCAGGATTAATCACACCACAATGACGGAGTGCAATTCTTGTTTGCTTATCTAAAAACTGTTTGTCGTCATCAGAGATTTCATATTCTTTAACTGACGATAAATTGTTATTATTGATTGCCACAGCAATTTTTTCGGCAATTTCACTAGTTACTTTTACAAATCTATGAAGTCCATCGTCTGCATAAACATCAACGATTGGCTCAAGGTAACACATACCGATACAACCTGTAACAGTAAGTTGATTGTTATTTAAATCAAGGGATGAATTCAATACATCATAGGCCTTTTGTGCACCTGCAGCGATACCACAACTGCCTTGACCGACTGCAATTTTCATTATTCTTCCTCCCCTGCTTTTTCTTGTAATTCTTTAAAGATTGACACCGCTTTTTCAGGCGTTAATGACCCATATGTGTCATCGTTAATCATCATAACAGGTGAAAGGCTACAACAACCTAAACAAGCAACATTTTTAAGTGTGAAAAGTCCGTCTTCTGTTGTTTCACCATCTTTGATTCCTAAATATTCGTTAATTACTTTTTCAATCTGTAATGAGCCGTTTACGTGACAAGCAGTACCCTGACAAAGCATAATAAGATACTTGCCAACCGGCTCTAAACGGAACTGAGAATAGAATGTTGCAACACCCATTATTTTTGTAACCTTAATTCCAGTTCTTTGTGAGATATGCAAAATAACGTCTACTGGCAAATATCCATAGATATCCTGTGCATTCTGTAAAATTGTTATAAGACTTCCCGGCACTGTTGCGTATTTTTGCAAACAAGGTTCAAGAAGTGAAAAATCATTTGTGTTATTACAATTACAACTCATATTTTCCTCCGAAAAATTACAACAAATTTCTAAATTATATAATAATACAAAATGCACTTTTTTTCAAATATAAAATACTGTAAAAATGTAAAAAAATATCGACTTTATGAACAAAAGAGTATATAATATATACAATATAGAATGAATTGAGGCGAATACCTTGAAAAAGTATTTATATGAGATGCATTTTCATACCAAAGAAACCAGTAACTGTGCTAATGTGAAAGCTGAAGTTGCTGTTGAAGAATATATTAAGGCAGGTTATGACGGAATTATTGTAACTGACCATTTAAGCACCTCAACCTATATGAAATTTGGCAGAGAGTTGTTGTCTTGGAAAAAGAAAGTTGACTTCTTTCTTCGTGGGTATAAATCTGCACTTAAAACTGCTAATGGAAGAATAAATGTACTTTTAGGAATGGAACTTCGTTTTAAAACAAGTGAGGGTGACAACGATTATCTTGTTTATGGAATTACTGAAGAATTTTTGTATTCACACCCTAACCTGCTAAATATGAATAGCAAAAAATTCTATGAATTATGTCAAAAGAATGGATTTTTAGTATTTCAGGCACATCCATTCAGAGTTGGTATGAAGGTTACAAATCCAAAATTTCTTAATGGTATTGAAATTTTTAATGGTAATCCACGACACAATTCAAGTAATGATATTGCCGAAGCTTGGGCAAAAAAATATGACCTTTTGGTCACATCAGGGTCAGATTATCATGAAATTGAAGATTTAGGCTCAGGCGGAATATGGTTTAATAAAGAGATTAAAGATAATAAGACTTTAGTTGAAGAATTGAAGAAAAGAGAATATGAACTCAAAAAGCTCTGCGATTAAGCAGAGCTTTTATTCTATTTATATCTATTATTTTTCTTTTTTAGGTGTAAAAATTCTAATTATTAGAAGGGTTGCAACAAACAAACCACTTATTATTAAAAGTGTATTTCCTAGTCTCTTATCTTCATAAGTTTCAGCAAATATTCTTATTATTACGCCAAGGAAAAGCATAACTGCCATAATTGCACTTAAAATTGCTACAACTACTTTTATTGCTTTTTCAAATTTGGGTGGAACTTTATCTTGGGGAACAATTTTGTAGAAAAGATACATTAGACCCTCTAATGTGCCTTCAAGTATAAATTCAATAAAAAAATCAAAGACAAAATCAAGCATTATAACACTTCCCTTCATTATAAGAGCATTATATAAAAAACAACGGTGGGAGCATAGCCCCCGCCCTACCATTATTATTTCTTTAAAGCTACTGCTGCTTTGCATTTTGCAACGATATTTGCTGCGTCAAGACCGAACTCGTGGAGAAGCTGAACTGCAGGACCTGATTTACCGAATGTATCCTCAACACCTACACGAAGTACAGGAACAGGAACTGTTTCACAAACAACCTCTGCAACTGCTGAACCGAGACCGCCGATAACGTTATGCTCTTCTGCAGTAACGATAACGCCTGTTTTCTTTGCGCTTTCAATAACGAGTTCACGGTCAATAGGCTTAATTGTTGCCATATTAACAACTCTTGCATTAATGCCTTCTTCCTTAAGTGTTTCGTAAGCCATAAGTGCTTCGTTAACCATAAGACCTGTTGCAATGATTGTTACATCGTCACCTTCTTTAAGAACAGTACCCTTGCCGATTTCAAACTTATAGTTTTCATCAAATACTTTTGGCACTGCAAGACGACCAAATCGCATATAAACAGGTCCCTCGTGCTCTGCTGCTGCCATAACACAAAGTCTTGCTTCAACATCGTCAGCAGGATTGAGAATTACCATATTTGGAATTGTTCTCATAAGACCGATATCTTCACAACACTGATGGCTTGCACCATCTTCACCAACAGAGATACCTGCGTGAGTTGCACCGATTTTAACATTGAGGTTTGTATAGCTGATTGAGTTTCTAACCTGCTCAAAAGCACGACCTGCCGCAAACATTGCAAATGATGAAGCAAATACTGTATAGCCTGCACTTGCAAGACCTGCTGCAACACCCATCATATTACCTTCTGCAATACCACAGTCAATGAACTTTTCAGGGTGCTCTTTCTTAAACATACCTGTTTTTGTTGCAGCTGCAAGGTCAGCATCAAGAACAAGAATTTTAGCGTCTGTATTACCTAATTCAACGAGTGCTTTACCGTAAGCATCACGAGTTGCTGTTTTAATTACTTCGCTCATTTTATACACCCTCCAATTCATTAAGTTTAGCAGTAAGTTCTGCTACTGCCTGATTATAAAGTTCTTCATTTGGAGCTGCACCATGCCAGTTAACCTGATTTTCCATATAAGAAACGCCTTTGCCCTTAACTGTTTTTGCTACGATTGCAGTAGGTTTGCCCTTGCAATTCTTTGCATTTTCAAGTGCTGCTTCGATTTCGTCAAAATTATTACCATCAATTTCAATTGTATTGAAGCCGAATGCTGTGAATTTTTCAGGAATTGGATATGGTGAGTTAACCTCTTCAATTGTACCGTCAATCTGAAGGTTGTTATTATCAACGATAACAACGAGATTATCAAGTTTCTTTGCGTTAGCAAACATTGCTGCTTCCCAAACCTGACCTTCTTCAATTTCACCGTCACCAAGAATTGTATATACTTTGAAATCCTTGTTATCAAGCTTTGCTGCAAGAGCCATACCAACTGCTGCTGAAACGCCCTGACCAAGTGAGCCTGTACTCATATCTACACCTGGAACACATTTCATACTTGGGTGACCCTGAAGGTATGAATCAGCCTTACGGAGTGTTTTCATATCCTCTGTTGGGAAAAAGCCTTTAAGTGCAAGTGTTGCATAAAGAGCAGGTGCAGCGTGTCCTTTTGAAAGAACAAATCTGTCACGGTCTTCCCATTTTGGATTAGATGCGTCAACCTTCATCTCTACATTGTAAAGATAAGCCATAAGCTCAGCTATTGAAAGTGAGCCACCCGGATGACCTGCCTTTGCATTAAAAATACCTTCTAACAAGAGAAGTCTTTCTTTTGTTGCAAAAATTTCAAGTTCTTTTTTCAAAGAAGCGTTCATTTTTACTCCCCCTATTTTTTATTTATTCTGTGTAGTCATTCATTATGTATTCAAGCAAGTCTGCGACAGCACCTTTATTACAATGACAAGCATGGAATTTTGCAATTTCATGCATTTCTTTTGGTGCTTGTCCGCAACATGCAGGAAGACCTACAGTTTTAAGCATATCATAGTCGTTAAAATAATCACCTATTGCTGCAGTATGTTCATTATCAATACCATACATCTCTGCAATTTTCATAAGTGCAGTACCTTTGTGTACTCCCTCATTAAGCATTTCAAAAGAACAAATTGAGCTTGACATAAAGTTTGCACCTGTATTTTCAAGACTGAGCGCATATTTTTTGACTGCACTTACAAGTGGTGGTATACCAAGGAAAATTACTTTACCCCAATTTTCTCTTGGTACTTCATCAATGCTCTTGCAGTTTACACAGTGAAGTTTATCTGCTAATACCATACATGGTGCAAAAATTCTTGCATTTAATGTATAAATTACTTTATCAGTAAGAATTTCGATTTCAAGACTTGGAAAACGTTTATGGATATCGAAAACCAAATCTACTGCTTTTTGATTAATTGGTGTGAAATGCAACATTTTTTCTTGAGCATAATCATAAACACCTGCGCCATTAAGCACAACAGCTGGAGTACCTTTAATAGGTAATCTGTCATAGTGTTTTCTCATTGACTCCACATTTCTGCCTGAAGCTAATGTAAAATGACCATTACATTTCAATACAAAATGCTTTATTGCTTCAAAATTTCTTTTTGGCAATTTTCTTAATTTGTTGTTTAAAGTTCCATCAATATCTGACACAACAAGCCAGTTTGAAAAGTCTTTATTTGACATATTACTCTTCACCTTTAGAAAGTTTATCTATAAATGCCTGAAAATAGTCAGGCAAATCAGTTGTAAATTCAAGATATTCATCAGTTATTGGATGAATAAAGCCGATTTTAATAGCATGTAAACATTGACCGTTTAAAAATGCACTCTTTTTATCATTCCCATAAACTGCATCACCTGCAACTGGATGACCTAAATGAGCCATATGAACTCTTATTTGATGAGTACGACCAGTTTCAAGTTTTAATGCTATATGAGAATAGCCATTAAAATCTTTTAAAACATTATAATGTGTTACTGCATTTTTAGAGTTATTTAATGTTACACACATTTTTTTACGGTCTTTAGGATTTCTGCCTATTGGTGCATTAACTGTGCCTTGAGAATCTTTGAGGTGTCCCACAATTACTGCATTATATTCACGGGTAAAGCTATGCTCTTTAATCTGTTGTGCAAGACCTACATGCGCTTTATCAGTTTTAGCAACTATTAAAAGACCACTGGTATCTTTATCAATTCTATGAACAATACCAGGACGCAAAATTCCATTAATGCCTGAAAGTGAGTCTTTACAATGATACAAAAGCGCATTTACAAGTGTTCCGCTATAATTACCAGGGGCAGGATGCACTACCATTCCACGAGGTTTATTGACAACAAGCAAATGCTCGTCCTCATAAACTATATCAAGAGGAATATTCTCTGGTTCTGCATCAAGAGGCTTAAGTTCACTTGGCAACACTACAATTTCATCATCAGTATTAACTTTATATTTCTTATTTGCAACAGCTCCATTCACTAAAACTTTGCCATTTTCAATAAGCTTTTGTATTGCATTTCGCGAGGAATCTTCAAGAAGAACAGATAGAAATTTATCAAGTCGCTCCCCTTCAAAACTCTCAGGAACTTCTATAAGAATTTCACTCATTTTCTTTTAGTCCCTTTACTTTTTTATGCTCTCGGTAAATGTCATAAAAGGTCCATATAACAAGTACTACTGCACTACATGTAACAAGAATATCCGCAAAGTTGAATATTGCAAAATCAATGAAAAGTGGTTCAATATAATCAACCACAAATCCACGGAAAACACGGTCAATAAGATTACCCGCCCCGCCTGCAATAATAAGCGCTACACAAACATATTCAACACCAAACTTAAACTTTTTTGAAAGTAGAGCAATGATACCGATGACAATTACAATAAATGTAAAAATTGATAATATATTTGTATGTTCACTAAACGAACCAAAAGCAGCCCCTGTGTTTTCGGCGTATTTCAAGCGAAGAAATCCGTCTATTAAAGGAAGGCTGCCAATAGGCTCGAGATATTCAATTACAAGTAATTTTATTAACTGGTCTAATGCAACAAGAACTGCCATAGATACTATTGTAATTACTTGAAACATTTAATTACCTCGTTGTTTGTTTATTTTTTCTTAAAGAAATTTTTAAAAGAAATTGATTTTGGAGCATCATCCTCTTCTTCAACTTCTGAGTCTGCAGTTTCTTCAACAACTGTTTCTTCAACTACAGGTGTTGTGTCTGTATCAAAATCGTCTTCTTCAGCAAAGTCAATTTTGCTTAAATCAAGTTTAAAAGGCTTTTTAACCTCAGGTTCTTCAGCAACTTCTTCTATTTCTTCAACAACATCTTCAGTTTCTAAAACTTCTTCAATTTCTTCTACAGTTTCTTCAACCATTTCTTCTACTTCTTCAGTTGTTTCTTCAATTTCATCGATTACTACAACAGGAGTTTCTTCTTCGATAACAACTGGCTCTTCTTCGGTAATTGTTTCTTCAACAACATCCTCAACTGGCTCTTCAACTGTTTCTTCTGCCTCATCAAGTTTTTCTTGAACAAATTCAGGAAGCTGATTGATAAGATTAATATGGTCTTTATACATAGCAACAAGCTTGCTCTTAAATTCAGATGCTTCTTTCTGAATCATCTCATAAACAAGACTTTCGTGTGTTACTTTTCTGTTAATATTGCCAAGAATATCTTTTGCCTGAGCATTAGCGTCACTAAGAATTTTATCTGCTTCTGCTTGCGCATCTGCAATAATCTTTTCTGCTTTTACTTTAGCATTTTCTTCTGCATCTTTTGCAACATTTTCAGCAATTTCGTGAAGTCTTGCAGTTTCTGCATTAATTTCAGCATTTTCTTTTTCTGCAGTTTCTTTTGCTTCAGATACAATTTTGTCAGCAAGTTTCTGTGCATTAAGAAGTGCCATTTTAAGACTTTCTTCATCTGCACGATATTCTTCTACTTTTTTAGCAAGAAGTGTAATTTTCTTGATAAGGTCACTATTTTCTTTGAACATCTGCTCATATGATGCTGAAACTTCACTTAAAAAGTTGTTAACATCATCTGCGCGATATGAACCACGACCTGTAGTTTGAAATGATTTTTCTTTAATTTTATCAGGTGTAAGCATTTATTTTATTCCTTCCCGTTCTGCCTAATTTTTCAAATATTAATATGAATATTATTAGAAAAACATACCATTGTTTTCAAGTTCGTCTAATAAGTCACCCATTACATCAACATTGTAAGGTGTAATAATAAATGTGCTGTTAGCAACACGCTTAATCTGACCATTGTTTGCATAAGCAACGCCTGTGAGGAAGTCGATTAAACGACGAGCAACATCTTTGCTTACTGATTCAAGGTTTAAAACAACTGTTCTTTTTTCATTAAGATTATCGGCAATACCGAGTGCTTCTTCAAACTTTTCAGGTTTTGCAAGAACAACCTGAAGTTGTGCAGTTGTATGAATATTAACAACTTTTTCCTGGTCATTATTTCGAGGTGCTCTGCGTGATTGTCTTGCAGGTCTTTCTTCCTCTTCAAAATCACCTAAAAATGCGCCTGTATCAATATCATCATCTGGATAGTAACCATCCTCGTCTACATTAACGATATTTTTGATTTTGTCTAAAAAGTTCATTGTGTGCTCCTCCTGAATGATTAATATATTCTTGGGCCGAAAATTGAAGAACCAATTCTTACAAGATTAGACCCACATAAAATTGCTTGTTCATAATCTCCCGACATTCCCATCGACAAAATATTCACGCTTATATTATCTAACTTTTTCTCTTTAATGTCAACATATATATTGTGTATTTTTTCAAAATATTTACAAAGTATTGTATTATTTTCACAAATCGGCGGAATTGTCATAAGTCCTTTAATGGAAATATCTTTAAGTTCAGCAATCTGGTACAAATTTTCATAAAACGCCTCTTTTGAAAAACCTGTTTTACTTTCTTCATCGCCAATATTGATTTCAAGCAAAACTGGTGTTACAATGCCTTTTTTTGCAGACTGTTTAGCAATTTCTTTTGCGATTTTAAGTGAGTCAACTGACTGAATCATATCAACTTCACCTGTTATCTGCCCCGCCTTATTGGTTTGCAAATGACCAATTAGATGTTTTTCTACACCGTCAAGATGTAATTCTGGTTTTTTACGAAGCATTTCTTGAACGCGATTTTCACCAATGAGTTTTACGCCATAATCAAGTGCATAATTTATGAAAATAGGGTCAACTGTTTTTGTTACTGCCATAAGACGTACATCTTCTGGATTTCGTCCACTTTTTAAAGCAGCGTTTGCAATCTTTTCATTTATAACATCAAGATTATATTCAATATCTGCTTTTCGGCTTTCAAGAAAGGACTTTTCCATCATACAAATCAACTCCTTCGGTAATTATTGTGTCATATTGTCTTACATAAGAAGAATCGTCAACCTTTTCAATTACTGAATAATCTTCAGTTGAATGTAATATGTTAATCTTCTTGAATGAAATAATATTACCGCGTTGAACAAACACGCCTTTTTCACCATCAATTTCACGAATTGCTTTATTGTTTATGCGAATGCCCGTATATTCGTCAGTAATAATCTCAATATTTTCCATGCGAAGGTTTGCAACATTACGATTCATAATATTACATCTAAGAACAACCGCAACGCTTTCGTCTTCTTTATCACCCTTATGCATAACAGTACATTTGATAGTGCCAACAGCAGTATTAGGGACATTAACTGAAACAGTTTTACCTACTTCAATATCACCTGATTCATTATAAGGCACTGTGCAAAGCAAATACCAATCAAATTCGTCAACAAGTTTACCCATTACATTACCTGACACACTTTGCTTTTGTGCAGACAGTAATGAATTTATTGTTGAACAATCTACACTTGTAACATTATCATAACTGATTGCAGTTTCAAAACCATCAACAGAACCAATATAATAACCAGGGTTTGGTGATGCAACAGTAGTATAGCCCGTTGCTTTTGACTCTAGTGAAACAAGTTCCGCCTCTAATTCTGCAAGTTTAGCATCAACAGACAACTCTTTACCAACTGCAAGTTGACGTGTAGTAATTGCATCACGAAAATCATTAAGTGCCTCATAAAAATCACTATCTATTTCATTTCGTGAAACTGATATAAAATTTATACAAGCATTATTGATAAGTGAATTATATGATGATGGTGCGTTTGTACCTATGCCTACTCTATTTTTTAGTTGATTATAATATTCAATTTCTTTTTTTAATTCACTAATACGTACATATGCGGATGCGCTATCAGCACTTTGAAAAACAACAGCAACTGAATCGCCACGAGCAACACGCTTACCATCTTCAGCAATAGAAACAACTGTACCTGTAGTATTATCAGTTGTAAGATATTCTTCGTCACGAACAATAAACGCTTTAGTTGAAACTGTGTTTTTAATATCACGTTCAAGAGCAAGTTCGGTTTTATAAGGATTTGAGTTCATTTGAACAACCTGATAAACGAAATAAAGGATTATACAAACACCTGCAATAGCCAAAAAGATATTTTTCGCCTGATTTTTATTAATTTTCATTTGTATACCTCCTTAAAAAATCATTTATCATTGAAAACACATCATTATACATTTCTTGTAAATTAGCATAATCGTCAGGATAAACCCAATTGATGCTTTTATTTTTACGAAACCAAGTCAACTGCCTTTTTGCATAATGTCTTGTTTCAAGCTTAAGTTTTTCGATACAATCTTCAAGTGCTAATTCACCTTTGAAATAAGGTGCTAATTCTTTATAGCCAATTGCCTGACAAGCAGTTTTGTCTTGAGGAATATTATAAAAATCTTCTGCTTCTTCTAATAAGCCATTTTCAATCATTAAATCAACACGAAGATTTATACGGTCATAAAGCACATTTCTATCACGATAATTTATGCCGATATAAAACACATCATAAGGTGATTCTTCTAATCTTGAAAGAACCTTTTGCTCGGTCAATGTTTTGCCTGTTGCCTTGTAGATTTCAAGAGCACGAATTATTCTGCTTTTGTCGTTAAGATGCAAACGAGATGCAGTTTCAGGGTCAATTTCATTTAACCAGTTTAGCATATATTCTGCACCTTTTTCATCGAAAAGTGCAGTTAATTCCTCACGGATTTCTGTATTACTTTCTTCTTCTGAAAACTGAATGTTTTGGAGAAGTGAATCAACATAAAGCCCTGTACCACCTGCAACTACAGGCAAATCACCTGCTTTATTAATATTTTCAATGCATTCATTTGCAATTGTTACATATTCTGCAACTGAAAACTTTTTATCAATTGATTGAAACCCAATTACGTGATGCTTTATTCCCTGCATTTCACTTTCAGTTGGCTTTGCAGTTGCAATATTCATTTTTTCATAAATCTGCATTGAGTCGGCTGACACAACTTGTCCACTAAAACGTTTTGCAATCTCAATTGACAAAGAGGTTTTTCCAGAGGCTGTTGGCCCTACAACTGCAATTACGGGAATTTTTTTCATTTTATACCCTACCAAACTGTTTTTCTAATTCATATTTTGAGATTTCAATCATAACTGGTCTGCCATGAGGGCAGAAACGTACATCGTTATCATTTACAACCTGTTTTGCGAGTGCTAAAAGTTCTAATTCGGAGTTGTCATCTCCTGCTTTTATAGCACTACGACAAGCAACATTATGATAAATCCAATCAAGATGCTCGTTATTTATATCACGACGATTTTTTGTAAGATATTCTGCTATTTCACTGATTAATGGCTCGATTTCACAGTTATCTAAATCCATTGGGCAACTGCGGACAATTACTGTACCATTACCAAAATCTTCTATATCAAAACCTGTTTTTGTGATGGTATCAAGATTTTCGGTAACCGCTATATACTCTTCTTTACCAAGAGTAACAGTAACTGGTGCCAAAAGCATTTGACTACCACAATTCTGCGACTCTGCTTTAAGTTTATTGAACAAAATACGCTCGTGGGCTGCGTGTTTGTCGATTACACAAAGTTTGCCATTAAGCTCAATAAAAATATATGTTTTATATGCTTCACCAACAAAACGGATTATATTTTCTTCTGTTGGTTGAGCAGGTTTTTGTGTGACTGTTTCTTGCATTTCAACCTTTGTTTCAGGAATTGAAATTGGAAACTCGATTTTTAATGGGTCATCATCAAAATCTGCTTCATAATCAGTTTTGACATCTTCAACAACATCAAAAACGGATAATGGTTTTAAGATTTTTTCAGTATATGTAATATTTTCGTGGACTGTTGTCTGCTTAAACTCTTGTTGTGGTTTTGCAAATATCTCGTTGAAAACTGGTTTCTTTTCTGGAAGATTTGCTTGTTTAAGTGACACATTTTCACTTAATGCAGATTTAACTGCGTGATAAACCGAGTCAAATATTGCTTTTTCATCAGAGAAACGAACTTCAATTTTTGACGGATGCACATTAACGTCAACAAGTTCTGGCGGTAATGTAATAAACAATACACCACCCGGGAATTTGCCAACCATAACGCTATTTTTATAGGCATTTTCAAAGGCTGCCATAATTGTTGTATTCTTCACGCTTCTGCCATTCACAAAAAAGTATTGCATACCACGAGAGCCACGACAATTGAATGGTGGAGTTACAAGACCGCTGACAGCTACATTACCTACATTTCCGTCAACATTCAAAAGACCATTTGCAAAATCTTTACCAAATGCAGAGAAGCATACATTTTGAAGATTTCCGTCACCATTAGTTGTAAATACTTGTTTACCATCACGAATGAAACGAATACTTATTTCAGGGTGTGAGAGTGCAAGTTTTTCAACCGCTGATGCTACATAATTTCCCTCGCTTACATCCTTTTTCAAGAATTTCATTCTTGCGGGGGTATTATAGAAAAGTTCACGAACAATCATAGTTGTACCAACAGCACAACCTGCGTCAGAAAAGTCTGTTATAATTCCGCCCTCGATTGCAAGAGATGTACCCATTTCTTCAGTTTCAGTTTTAGTAATCATATTTACTTTTGAAACTGCTGCGATTGATGGCAATGCTTCACCACGGAAGCCGAGAGTAAGTATTGTATTAAGGTCTTCTGCAGTTTTGATTTTACTTGTAGCATGGCTTACGAATGCTGTTTTAACATCATCACGGTCAATACCGCAACCGTCGTCAGTAACACGGATGTATGAAATACCACCATGCTGAATTTCAACTGTTATGGAAGTAGCACCTGCATCAACGGCATTTTCCATAAGTTCTTTAACAACAGATGCAGGGCGTTCAACCACCTCACCCGCCGCGATTAAATCAGCCATATGTTTTGGGAGTTTATTTATTTTTGCCATTGATGTTCACCTCGTTCAAATGTTTTTATTTTGCTGCCTCCCTCAGTCAACTTCGTTGACAGCTCCCTCATCAGAGTGAGCCAGGATTGACCATTACAAACTATATTATAATTTAAAGCCAATACTCTTGCATTTTCTTTAAAAACTCTTTAGTAATTGGATAATTTGAACTTTCGCCTATTACAGAATCAATGCCACAATAAGGACACACTGCAGTTCCTTTTAAATCGTTAATCCACATTTCTATTTCATCTGGACTAAATATTTCCAAACAAGAAAAACAACCACATTTTTTATCTTTTATCAATTCATTTTTGTGATTTGAGCAAAACTGATGAGCTTTAATTAATTCATTTTCAGTCATTATTCTTCTCCATAAATTTAATGTTTCGGGCGATTAGTGAATCGCCCCCTACAATGTTTGAAAATTTTTCAATGCGGACAGACAAGGATGTCTGTCTCTACGCGATTTGCGGGACGCCGAGTCGTCATTCCCTACACGATTACCAATTTAGATGTCATTCTGAGCAAAGCGAAGAATCTCTTATATCAATTTAGTTGACCCTTCACTACGTTCAGGGTGACTTTATTCGGCGGGAGCAAGCCCCTGCCCTAAATTTTGCACTTTTTAGTTTTTTGCTTTGTCGATGAGTTCGTAAAGGAGTCCCATTGCTTCGATTGGGGTTAATGTATTGATATCGACTGTGCGGAGTCTGTCCATAATGTATTCTCTTGAATTTGATTCGAAGCTCATCTGGAATTGTGGCTCTTCTTTTTCTTCAGGGATATCTGCAACCATTTTAGGTTTCATTAAGTCGTTATCTTCAAGTGTTTTGAGAATTGCTTTTGCTCGTTTAATAACATTGTCAGGTACACCTGCAAGTTTCGCAACCTCGATACCATAAGAGCCATCTGCACCGCCACGTACAATTCTTCTTAAGAATGTAATATCGTCACCGCGTTTTTTAACTGCAATATTGTAGTTCATAACGCCATCAACTGTGCCTTCAAGTTCGGAAAGTTCGTGATAATGAGTTGCAAAGAGAGTTTTTGCACCGATTTTCTTTTTATCAGCAATATACTCAACAACTGAACGTGCAATACTCATACCATCAAATGTAGATGTACCGCGACCGATTTCATCAAGAATTATAAGTGAGTCTTTTGTTGCATATTTCAAAATTTCGGCAACTTCGTTCATTTCAACCATAAACGTTGACTGACCTGATGCCAAATCGTCGGACGCACCGACACGGGTGAAAATACTGTCAACAATACCGATATCCGCTGATTTTGCAGGTACAAAGCAACCCATTTGAGCCATTACAGTTATAATGGCAATCTGTCGCATATATGTAGATTTACCCGCCATATTAGGACCTGTAATTACTGCCATTCGGTTATCTTCACAATCAAGAATTGTGTCGTTTGGCACAAACATTGTGTGCTTTTGTAACGCTTCAACAACAGGATGTCTGCCCTCATAAATACGGATTATGCCTTTATCGTTTATATCAGGTCTTGTGTAGTTGTTTTTAAGTGAAACTGTTGCAAATGAGCAAAGAACATCAAGGAGTGCAACCGCGTGGGCTGTTTTTTGAGTTCTTAAATACTCCCCTGCAATCTTTTTGCGGATTGAATTGAAAATTTCATATTCAAGACCTACAATTCTCTCTTGTGCACCGAGAACCTTTGTTTCAAGCTCTTTAAGTTCTTGTGTTATATAACGCTCACAGTTTGAAAGTGTTTGTTTTCTTATATATGTATCAGGCACTAATTCTTTATAGGAATTAAGAACTTCAAAATAGTAACCGAACACTTTGTTATAGCCAATTTTAAGCTTTTTGATACCTGTTTTTTCTTGTTCGTCTGCTTCAAGCTTTGCAAGAATAGTTTTACCACCATTTACAATGTCACGAAGTTCGTCAAGCTCTTTATTAAAGCCGTCTTTAATCATTCCGCCTTCACGTACTGAGAATGGCGCATCTTCTTTTATTGATACTTTTATAAGTGAGCAGATATCTGCCAAAACATCAATTTCGTTATAAATGTATTTAAGCATATTGCTGTTTACATTTTTAAGGTTTTCTTTAAGTTCCGGCAAATTCTCAAGAGTTGTGCAAAGTGACAATAATTCTTTTGCATTTGCAGTGTTATAAACGATACGGGTCATAAGACGCTCCATATCATAAACGCTTACTAAAAGTTCTGTTTCACGCTCACGAAGTTCAGTATTATTATAAAGCTCGTCCACAGAATTAAGACGCTTTGAAATCTCTGCACAATCATATAACGGACGCTCAATAAATGAACGAAGCATACGCTTGCCCATAGCAGTTTTTGTTTTATCAAGCACCCAAAGAAGTGAGCCTTTTTTGTCGCGGTCACGCATTGTTTCTAAAAGTTCAAGGTTGCGGATTGCAGAAACACCGAGATTCATAAATTTTGCATCTGAATAGAAATTAATGCTCTTGATATTCTCCAAATCACGCTTTTGAGTTGCTTTAAGATATGCAAGTGATGCACCAAGTGCACAAACTGCAGTATCTCGCTGATTAAGTGAAATTGTAGTTAAATCGTTAGTATTAAAATGCTCTTTACAAAGTGATTCGGCATTATTAAATTCGAATTCTTCAATCAATAACTCAACAGACGCTTCAAGTTTTTTAGAAATGAAATCTTTAAGAGAATTAAAAGAAACTACCTCTTTATTAAGAATAATTTCAGTTGGGTTATAACGACCCATTTCATTGATTACGCGTTGTTCAACATTTTCAGAAAATTCTGTTAAATTGACTTCGCCTGTTGAAATATCGATAAAGCACATACCAACATTACCGTTAGATGCACAAACAGATGCGAGATAATTATTCTTTGACTCATCAAGCATTGAACTTTCAATAACTGTACCAGGTGTAATAACGCGAATAACATCACGTCTTACAATGCCTTTTGCTGCTGCAGGGTCTTCCATTTGCTCACAAATTGCTACCTTATAGCCTTTTGACACAAGGCGTGCAATATAACCGTCTGCACTATGGAATGGTACGCCACACATAGGGGCGCGTTCTTCCTGACCGCAATCACGACCTGTAAGTACAAGTTCAAGCTCTTTTGATGCAGTTTTTGCATCATCAAAGAACATCTCGTAAAAGTCACCAAGTCGGAACATCAATATGGTGTCTTCATAATTCTTTTTTATTTCAAAGTATTGTTGCATCATTGGGGAAAGTGCCATATTTTTGTTACCTTCTTAGAAATAAATTTTTACGGGACGATGTGGGCATCGTCCCCTACATTAAAGTAAATAACATAGTGAATGCCTATTGATTCTGTGATGTAAATATACACGAGTAAATTTTTTATCAGATTGTTTCAAAAACGGAGATAATACTTTGTGTATTATCGAGTATTTTGAGGCAAAAAAGACGGAAAATTCACCGTGTAGATTTGCATCAAAATGGGTCAATAGGTATTCACAAAATAATTAGTGTGAGCAGCCTTCGTCGCCACAGTCACAATGACAACCTGAGCAGTCGCCACCGCACTGATGTGCTGTTGGGTCGCAAGTATCAGGGTCATCACCATTTACGCACATAGCAAGAATACCTGTAAGGAAGTTCATAAGGTCATCAATGTCTTTTCTTGCCATTTCGTAGTTACGCATATTTTCATTCATCATGATTTCTGTGTAAACGCCACGGAATTCTTCATCATAAGCCTTCATTTTGCCTTCGTCTGGCTGTTCTTTTGATGCTTCGTGCTGGTATGAAACCTGAATAAGCTGAATTTTGCTCATAAGTTCATTAAGAGCAGTATCTTTTTCGTTTGCTTCGATTGCTTTCTGCATTGCAAGATATCTTTCATCCTGCTGAATTGCTTTACCAAGCTCTCTTGTAAGTTTTTCAAGTGACATAGTTTTGTACTCCTTTATATTTACTATATTTTTTGATTAATTTATTAACTCGCCTCTGACGAGCCAATTTAACGGCTCTGTCACTTTTACATGACAGAATTTGCCTATTAAATCTGTATTTGTGCAAGGAAATTCAATAATAACATTACCATCTGTACGACCTGCTAAATAGCCTTCAAGGGTTTTGCTTTCACCCTCACAAAGTACGCGGTATGTTTTGCCTTGCATATCTGCACTATGATTTGCTGCAATACTTTCTTGCAAATCACAAAGTTCTTTGAACCATTTATTCTTTTCATCATAAGGAATTGGGTCTGGCATTTCTGCCGCTTTTGTCCCCTTTCTACTTGAAAAAATAAATGTGAAAAGTGATGTATAACCAACCTCTTTTACAAGTGATAAAGTATCACAGAATTCTTCATAAGTTTCCCCAGGGAAGCCTACAATTATATCACTTGTAAGTGAAAGTCCTTCAATTTTCTCTTTAGCATAATTTATGAGCTCAAGGTACTTTTCGCGAGTATAACGACGATTCATTTCTTTAAGAATTCTGTTATTACCTGACTGCACAGGAAGATGAATATGCTTTGATGCTTTTTCGCACTCTGCAATTGTGTCGATGAGTTCTTTTGTGCAATCTTTAGGATGTGAAGTCATAAAACGGATTGTGAAATCGCCATCTATTGCATTTAATTCACGAATAAGCTTTGAGAAGTTAATATCTTCTTCAAGACCTTTGCCGTAAGAGTTAACATTTTGACCGAGAAGAGTAATATCTTTGTACCCTTCTGCTACTATCTGCTTAAACTCTGCGATAATATCGGCAGATTTTCTGCTACGCTCTCTTCCCCTTACATAAGGCACTACACAATATGTGCAGAAGTTATCACAACCATACATAATTGGCAACCATGCTTTTGCAGAATTATCACGAAGTGCAGGAATACCTTCTGCAACAGGATTTGTTTCTGTCATATCTGCGAAAAATCGTTTACCCCGTGTAAGATATGTTTTGAAAATTTCAGGTACAAGATACTGATTATGTGTACCAAAAACTATATCAACAAATGGATAACTCTTATGAAGTTTTTCGCGAATATGAGTTTGTTGCATCATACAACCACAAAGTGCAATAATGAGATTAGGATTGGACTGCTTTAGTTTTTTTATAGCTCCTACATTACCAAAAACACGGTCTTCGGCGTGTTCACGAATTGCACAAGTGTTATAAAGAATTAAATCGGCTTCTTCTTTTTCTTCTGTCATAAGGTAACCCATCATTGAGAGTTGACCTTTGATTCGTTCACTATCGGCAACATTACCTTGGCAACCATAAGTATGCACAAAGGCTTTAGGTTGTTTGCCATGACGAATAAGAAGAAGTTCACTCACTTCATCTGCTATATTCTTTTGTAATTCTATTTGTTCTGTGCTTACAAAATTTGTCAAAATTAAACTTCCTTTGTATATATAGATAATAAAAATTTCAGAACATCGTTAAATACGACATCGTTATCTGTTTCGTTGAGAATTTCGTGGCGCATTCCTGGATAAAGAATTGTTGTTGGGTCAATGCCTGCACCTGCAAGTGAATCTGCAACTGCTAACACACCTTTACCGTTCATACCAACTGGGTCATTGGCACCTGAGATAATCATAACTGGTAACTCTTTTGGCATTCTAAAACACCATGCTGAATCACATGCTTCGCGCATAATGTTATAAATATCACGATACCCTGCAAGAGTATATGTGAATCCGCAAAGCTCATCATTTGAATATGCAAGACGATTATCAGCATTTTCTGAAAGCCAAGCGAGAGCACTTTCTTCTTTCTTTGGTGACATCATAGAAAAGCCTTTATTCATAATTTCGGCAACCTTGTCAACTCTTCTCATAACGCCATATTTTGCAACAAGCATATCAATAAGGTCAACGCCTGCATTGATAAGGTCAGGCATATCACCTGTGCCACAAAGGATTACACCATCAAGCTCATAACCAAAATGAGTTGCATAAATTCTTGCACAGAATGAGCCCATTGAATGACCAAAAAGGAAATATGGAATATCTGGGTTTCTTTTCTTCATAATTTTTGTAAGAATGTGCATATCGTCAACAAGACGCTTATCACCATTTTCTTCACCCATAAATCCAATTTCTGCACGACACTCAATGCTCTTGCCATGACCTAAATGGTCATTACCACAAACTACAAATCCGTTTGATGCAAGAAAACGAGCAAAGGCGTCATAACGAGCAATATGCTCTGCCATACCATGAGTAAGTTGAACGATACCGATAGGTGTTAATTCGTCATCTTCCCAAATTAAAGTTCTTATTTTATTTAACCCATTTGATGAGTTGAAATACGCTTCTTTTCTAACCAATGCCATAACTTTTCCCTCCAAAATGCATTTTTGTGCATAATAATGCATAATATCAATTTATTATACTACAAAACACTGTTTTTGTCATTAAAAATCTTTAATTTTTTCAAAAAAATAATTTTTGTAAAGTTTACTATCTGTCACAAAAGTTTTTCGTTATTTTTTATATATTTTAGTTATAAAAAATAGCAAATCTGACCAATTATCAAGGTTTTCGCGGTATTATCTATATAGATTTTAGGTGATTTCAAATTTGCATTGAATTCTGCTTTATGATAAAATTATAAAAAAGAAAATAAGGAGTGAAAAATAATGACATACGAACAAGTTGTAGCTAAAGTTAAAGCTAAATTTCAGAATGTTGATGCAAGTGCTATTGATGGCGTAGTTGCTTTACAGATTAACCTTGAAGGTAAAAATGTAAATGGTATTTTCTATATTGAAGTTAAAGACCACAATGTTAATGTTGAACCTTATGAATACTATGACAGACACGCTATTGTTACAGTTAACCCAACAAATCTTTTGAAACTTGTTGAAGGTAAACTTGACCCAATTGAAGCGTATAACAAAGGTAAAGTTGTAATTGATGGCGACGCTGGTGCAGTGCTTACAGTAATTAACTTGGTTAAATAAAATTTCAACGGCGGGGTCAAGACCCCGCCCTACCTTTTTATTGCTCTTTCTCATATGAGAAGAGCTTTTTATTTTATACTTTACTTTTAAATTTTATGTGGTATAATTCATTTGATTAAAATTCGCGTACAAATGAGATGATATTATGTCAAAACCTATTACTGCCATTATTGTTGGTGCAGGTCATAGAGCTTTAATTTATGCTGAGCTTGCAATTACAAATCCTGAACTTATGCAGATTGTTGGCGTTGCTGACCCTAACCCTGTAAGGCGCGAAATGTGCATGAAAAAGTTTGGTTTCGGAGAAGATATGTGCTTTGAGACTGCACAGGAATTAGCACAAAAAGGCAAGCTTGCAGATGCAATTATAAATGGTACTATGGACCATCAACATCTTGAAACATCTATTCCCCTTTTAGATGTGGGATATGATATGCTTTTAGAGAAACCTTTTGCACCTAATGAAGAAGAAATGCGAGAAATCGTAGATTGTGCAAGAAAGAACAATTCAAAGGTTATGATTTGCCATGTGCTTCGTTATACACCTTTCTATTATGGAATTAAAGAAAGAATTGTATGTGGTGAAATTGGTGATATTATCAATATTCAAACACTTGAACATGTTAGTTATCACCATCTTTCAACATCATATATTCGTGGTAAATGGGCAAATAGTAAAGAGTGTCACACATCAATGCTTCTTGCAAAATGTTGTCATGACATTGACATTATGATGTGGCTTATGAGTGAAACAAAGCCTACTCATATTTCAAGTTTTGGTGGTAAATATCAGTTCAAACCTGAAAATGCACCTGAAAATGCAGGTACTCGTTGTCTGGTTGACTGTCCATTGGTTGAGGATTGCAGATACTCTGCAAAACGACTTTATATTGACCAACCTGAAAGATGGTCATTTTATGTATGGGACAAATTAGAGCATATTGAAAATCCAACTATTGAAGATAAAATAAATCTTCTTAAGGGTGACTCACCTTATGGCAAGTGTATTTATAAATGTGATAATGACGTGGTTGACCATCAGTCTGTACTTGTAAATTTTGCAAGTGGTGCAACGGGCACACACAACCTTGTTGGTGGTAACTCAATGTCACTTCGCAGAATACATATTACAGGTACTAAAGGTGAAATTTATGGCAACTTTGAAGAGTCTAAATTCTATGTTTCAAAAATTCACCCTACAACCACAGATGAGAAAATCGTTGAAGAAGTTGACCTTAAAGTCACTGGTGATATGGTTGGTGCTTATGGTGGTCACGGTGGCGGTGACGAAAGACTTTCCGCTGACTTCGTTTCATTTGTACGTGGTGAAAAACCAAGTCTTGCTTGTACTTCAATTTTTGATTCAGTTGCAGGTCACTTGTGTGTTTATCTTGCTGATAAATCAAGAGAAAACGGCGGTATGCCTCAAGAAGTAATATTATAAATAGATAAAAAATTAAGGCAGTCGATTGACTGCCTTTTTTTAATATTTATTTTGTACTAATAAACACAGAAGAATCTTCCCCTTGTGTTGTAGATTTATGCAAAGTTGATAGAATAAATAGAAGAAATCAAATTATAAAGAACTTGTAATTGCTCGGGTGTTGCATTCAAAATTGTTTCTATGGATATTGTAATTGGCTCATAAACCTCTTCTTCGATATATTTAGCAAGGGGATTATATTTATTTATTTCATAATATTCATATATTTTAAAAGTTTTTTCTGTTTCTTTGAAAGTTTCATAATCAAAAATATATGGTTTTTGACCAAATACAGACATTGCTTGTTCAAATTGAGTTTTTTGGACACCAACGAACAAGCGAGTTTCACAAATAACACCATCTACATACATTTCTATATTTAATGATACTGGATAAGCAGGAGTTACGGGAAGCGGTGGGTAATATACTTCCGGCAAATAGTCTGTGTCAAAAACATAAAATGGTGCCTCAATAATATTCATATCAGGGTCCTCATATACCCTTGGTGTTATACTAACAAACTTCCCTACAACATCTTTTCTTACATCATCTGGTAAAAAACTATAAAAAGGAGAAGCCAAATCAGCTTTCAAAGCATCAGTAACCATTTTGTCATAAGCATTCAGGACATCTTGAGCAGTAAGTCCTGTTGCTTCAATTTCTGCTTCAGTTCTATGGTTGATTGTTGGTACTTCTTCATATCTTTCCCCATTGTAGTAACCAGTATCTGAATTGCCATCGCCCCATTTATCTGATTCTTCAATTGATGCAGGTGTAGTAGTTGTGTCAGTTGATTGCATATCTTGTTGAAGCGCACCACAACCTGTCATAGACATAGTAAGTGATAATATTAAAATGAAAACTGTAATTAGTTTTAATGCTTTCGCTATCTTTTTATTCATATTGCCCATCCTTTTAAATTTACAAAGTTGAGTTTTGTTTTTTGGTTAAATATAGCATTTATAATTTGGTTTGTCAATAAAATAGAAAACGGGACGATGTAGGGTGCGAGTGTCCGGTGGACACCTCTGCGAAGCAGAAGCACCGAATCGTCCCCTACAAATCTCTCCCTCAGTCTTTTTCTGCGAAAAAGACAGCCCCCTCGTGAGAGGGAGCCGATATATGTTATATTTTATTTTGTACCAAAAATTCTGTCGCCTGCGTCACCAAGACCAGGAACAATGTACTTGTGCTCATTGAGTTTTTCGTCAAGTGCTGCACAGTAGATATCAACATCAGGATGAGCATCTGCAAGAGCCTGCATTCCTTCAGGAGCTGCAATAATACCCATAAACTTAATTGATTTTGGATTATACTGCTTAATCTGTGCGATAGCGTCAATAGCTGAGCCACCTGTTGCAAGCATTGGGTCAAGAACGATTACTTCACGTTCTTCAATATCTGATGGTAATTTGCAGTAATATGGAACAGGAAGAGCAGTTTCTTCATCTCTATACATACCAATATGACCAACCTTTGCAGATGGAACAAGTGAAAGCACACCGTCAAGCATACCTGTACCTGCACGAAGAATTGGAACGAATGCAAGAGTTTTACCTGAAATAACCTTTGTTTTTGCAATTGCAACAGGAGTTTCAACTTCAACTTCTACAAGTGGAAGGTCACGAGTTGCTTCATAACACATAAGATTTGCGATTTCAGAAACAAGTGCTCTGAACTCTTTTGAGCCTGTATTCTTATCTCTTAAAAGAGTAAGTTTGTGCTGAATAAGTGGATGATTTGTAATAATAATGTTTCCCATTTTATTCTCCCCCAATTTTACTGGATTTATTTTCACAGATAATTATATACCTATAATTTATAATTTACAAGATTTTTTATGAATTTTCTATCTCCATAATTTGGTCAATTCTTCTTTGGTGACGACCACCTTCGAATTCTGTTTCAAGGAAGATGTCAACAAGCTCTAATGCAAGACCTACACCAACTACGCGACCACCCATACAAAGTGCATTAGCGTCGTTGTGCATTCGGGTCAACTTTGCACTGAAATAGTCTGAACAACAAGCTGCACGAATACCTTTAACCTTATTTGCAGCCATTGAAATACCAATACCTGTACCACAACAAAGAATTGCTTTTTCACATTCGCCACTTGTTACTTTTTCGCAAGTTGCTTTTGCAATTGGTGCATAGTCAATTGAATCTGCACTATATGTGCCACAATCAACATATTCTACACCTTTCTCATCTAAGTGCTTTTTAATTGCTTCTTTTAATTCAAAACCGCCGTGATCTGCTCCTAATGCTATCATTTTATATTCTCCTTTTTCAATGAATTCTTATTGTTAAGTTCTCTTTCTGCCTGAGGTAATCTCAAATAAAAAGGAACAAGTTTTGCTGAATCTATAGGGCTTTCACCATTTTTAATTTTATCTTCTGCAAGTCTGCAAATTGAAGACCCGTGAACATAACGAATATTTTCGTCTGCTATTTCTATATCTGTAACAACATCTTTGAGTTTTTCATAACATAAAACTGAGCCATCACCAATAAACACAACTTTTTTGTTATAACTTTTAAGTTCAGTACCAAGTTCATCAATCAAAACTGCTTTATCTTCACAAAGGCGTTTACCATTTTCAAATATTGCAGTATAAACCTGATTACAACGAGCATCCATAACCGCACAAGCTATACAATCTTCATTTTTCAATGGCTCGGCAATTGCTTCAAGTGTTGAAACTGCAATGCATTTTTTACCTAGTGCATCTGCCATACCTTTAACTGATGCAATACCAATTCTTACACCTGTAAATGAGCCAGGACCATTTGTAATTGCAAAAAGGTCAACATCTTTTACAGAAACATTTGCTTCATTCAATGTTTTTTCAACCATTGGCATAAGAGTTTGACTATGTGTAAGGCCATTATTTATAAAGTTTTCTGCTAATGTTACACCATTTTCAGTAACTGCTACGGATGCTGAAACTGATGAAGAATCAACTGATAAGATTTTCATATTTCAACCCCTCCGTCAATGGTAATTACGCGTTGATTATCACTTTCGCCACGCTCAATTGTTACTCTTATAGTGTTTTCTGGAAGTGCGTTTTCAATATTCTCGCTCCACTCAACAGATAAAATTCCGCCTGCTTCGTAAAAATCGAAAAATCCGCTTGCATAAAGGTCGTCCCAACTTTCAACACGATACATATCAAAGTGATACAACGGTGGATTTCCACCATAATCATTGACAATTGCAAATGTAGGACTACTTACTTCTTCTTTAACGCAAAGTGCTTTAGCCATACCACGAGTGAATGCAGTTTTACCCATACCAAGTCCACCAAAAAATGCAACTACTGTGCCACCTTTTAGTGTTTTTGCAAGACGCTCACCTAATTCAATTGTATCGTTTGTACTGTTAGAAACAAATTTTTGCATAAATACACCATAAACTATAATTATCTTATTTATTTTATCAAACCATAGTGCTTTTGTCAATTTGAATATATTGCAGAAACACAATTTTCTGAATATATATTTATGAAGTTATTATACAAGATTTCTTGCAAATTTTAACAGTTTTTGCAGGAATTTACTTCAAAAATGAAAGTCCATAAATCGCTTTTGTCATATTTAACAAATTAAAGTGTTAAAAAGTAACTATCTTTTTCAATATTGATAATTGAAAAAAAGTGCATTTTTTGATATTATTTTTACCATACAGACTAGGAGGTCTTTTTATGAATAGTTATATCGAAAAAATTCTTAAAAGAGTTGAAGAACGCGATGGCGACAAATCTGAATTTCTTCAGTGTGTACGTGAAGTTTATGGCTCACTTGAAAAAGTTGTTGACGCTCATCCTGAATATGAAAAATATGACATTTTAGGTCGCATGGCTGAACCTGATAGAACAGTTCGTTTTAGAATTGCTTGGGTTGATGATAACGGCAACACTCAGGTGAATCGTGGTTGGCGTGTTCAGTTTAACTCTGCTATTGGTCCATATAAAGGTGGTCTTCGTTTCCACCCAAGTGTAAATGCAAGTATTATTTACTTCTTAGGTTTTGAGCAGACATTCAAAAACTCACTTACAGGTCTTCCTATGGGTGGTGCAAAGGGTGGTTCTGACTTTAGCCCTGTTGGCAAGAGTGATGACGAAATTATGAGATTCTGCCAAGCTTTTATGACAGAACTTTATCGTCATATTGGTGACAGTATTGACGTTCCTGCTGGTGACATTGGTGTTAGTGGTAAAGAAATCGGTTACCTTTTCGGTCAGTACAAACGAATTGTTGGTGCTTTCGAAAATGGTGTTCTTACAGGTAAAGGAATTTCTTACGGTGGTTCACTTGTTCGTCCTGAAGCAACAGGTTATGGTGCAATTTACTACACAAATGAAGTTCTTGCACACGAAGGCGAAGACATTAAGGGTAAAACTTTTGCAGTTTCAGGTTTTGGTAATGTTGCTTGGGGTGCAATTAAGAAGATTGCTGAACTTGGTGGTATTCCTCTTACACTTTCAGGTCCTGACGGATATGTTTATGACAAAGATGGTATTGTTACAGAAGAAAAAATCAACTATCTTCTTGAGATGCGTGCATCAGGTCGTGACAAGGCAAAAGATTATGCTGACAAGTTTGGTGCAGAATTCTTCCCAGGTCAGAAACCTTGGGGCGTAAAAGTTGACGTTGCTCTTCCATGTGCTACTCAGAATGAAGTTACACTTGAAGAAGCTAAGAAAATCGTTGCTAATGGCACAAAATATTACATTGAAGTTGCTAATATGCCAACAACTGCAGAAGCTGTTGAATACTTCATTGAAAATGGTGTAATTGTTGCTCCTTCAAAAGCAGTTAACGCTGGTGGCGTTTGTGTTTCAGGTCTTGAAATGAGCCAGAACAGCCAAAGACTTGCATGGACAGCAGAAAAAGTTGACGAAATGCTTAAAAATGCTATGAAAAACATTTATGACATTTCAGTTGAAGCTGCAGAGCGTTATGGTATGGGTTACGACCTTATTGCTGGCGCTAATATTGCTGGTTTTGAAAAAGTTGCGGATGCAATGCTTTCACAAGGTGTATATTAATCCAAATTTAATATTATAAATAACGAAACCCTCGTACAATTAAGTACGAGGGTTATTTTTGTATTAGTTTATTTTTGGTAAGCTTGCTGCTGCAACTGACTGACCTACACGACGAGATTTTTCATCAGGAATATGGAGCTCAATCTTTTTAGCAAGTTCTGGGAATTCTTTATCAAGCACTTCCTGTGCACGGGATAAAAGAATCTGTCCACCCTGCCCTGAAGTAACTCTACCCATAATGAGAACATGCTTAATATCATAAAATTCACTATAATAAGCAATGGCATAACCAAAATAAGCACCGATTGTATCATAAATGTCCGCAGCATTTTGGTCGCCTTTTTCCATAAGACCTTGTACAACCTTCAATTTCTCTGCTGGAGAAAGCTTTTCATCAAGTTCAATTCCTGCATAAGGTGCAAGTTTAATTACACCATCTTGCGAGAAATACTTAACACCACAACCATAATCACCTGACCACTCATCAACCATAGCTTCAGTATTATAATCAACCGGAACAAAAGCAAGTTCATTGAGCCATCCAGTAATATTACCTTGTGGGTCAACATAACCACCTGCTTCACTTGTACCCATTGCAATACCGAGAACTGAATTGTCATTAAGGTCCATAGCACCTGCAAGAGCGGTAACATCACAGGTTGGCTTAATGAACTTGCATTTGTACCTGTGGATTATAACACAGATGCTATGGTTGACGAGTGGTCAGGTGACTACGGCTGTGGTGTTAAGTACTTCTCACAGGATGGCGTTATCAAGGTTGCTCCCTGGGCAGGTATTGAAATTGATGAAAGCCTTTCACCCGCTGAAAAGCTTAAGGTTGTTCAGGGTCTTATGGCTGAAGGTGATCAGAGAGCTGCAGATGTTTAT
>JAZLBG010000103.1:0-19401 GCA_045613585.1 Candidatus Fimenecus sp.
CTCTGTGCAAGCTAATGTGATTTTTACTCTCATTTTTCGGCACCTCCGTTAATATGTTACTTGAAAAATCAGCAAGTAACTGTGTATAGCCTTCCTCTATAAAAATGGGCACAAAAATAAAGCCCTCTTTTTCGAGGTACAGGTATTTTAACATAGTTGTCAAGTGTTGTCAATAGGGATTTTTGAAAATATTTTGATAAAATACAGGCAGGCTTGCACAAAGCAAACCTGCCCATTCTCTTTAAACTTTTACGCCATTTTTAACCTTGTATTTTTTGCCATTGTAGGTTACTGTGCCAGTGTATGATGTTTTTACACCTTTCTTTACATAGTACCACTTGCCATCTGTATGTTTAACGAGTCCTGTGTAGCTTGTATTTACCACACCTGATTTTACATAGTACCACTTTCCATTGTACTTAACAAGACCATTGAATGATGTCTTAACGCCACTCTTTACATAATAGTATTTACCATCAGTATGTTTTACAAGACCAGTATAACTTGTATTTACTACACCTGATTTTACGTAATACCACTTGCCATTGTACTTAACAAGTCCATTGAATGATGTCTTAACGCCACTCTTTACATAGTAGTATTTACTGTTATACTTGCAAAGGCCAGTATACGACTTATCAACAACGCCTTTGTTTACATAATACCATTTGCTGTTATACTTGCAAAGTCCTGTGTATGTGTCATCAAACTCACCATTCTTTATATAGTGCCAAACGCCATCAACTTTACGAAGACCTGTATATGACTTATCGACAACATCTTCATCTTCTGGTTGTGATGAGTATATTTCATACTGAAGATTTATTGTTTCACAGTAGTTGCCCTTACCTTCAATAGTAACAAACGCAATACCTACACCATTGTTGTTTGAATAAGTTAAAATATAATCTTCACCCTCAACAAGTGTTATGCCATTTTTAGATATGGTTATTTCAGGCTCAACTGCCACGCCATTATATTCCATATTACCGCCAACTGTAATATCTTGCTCGGTTATCTCACAAGGAAGAATTATAAAGTTATAACTTCTTTCACCCTCATAAAGACCTATGCCAATAATTGTGACTGTTGCTGTACCCGCATTAATGTTGTTTTCAAGTGAAATTGCATAGTCAACACCCTCGGTGAGCAATTCTGTACCAAAATACACTTCCATTTCAGGTTTAAGTTCAGTACCATCATAGGTTTCAGTCATTTCTGTTTCAGAAAATACTGTAAATGAGTAAACGCTATTTTTATTAATGTTAAAAGTCTGTTTTGCAACACCGCTGTAATTACCAATACCGCTGATTACTACAGTTGCAGTACCTTTTTCTATATTATTTTCGTATTTTACAGTGTAGTCAACATCTTTTTCGAGTGTAACGCCATTAAGAACCACTGTAATTTCAGGTGCAATTTCATTACCTGTGTATGTTTGGTCAGGGATTACTGAAAGTTCTGCATTTTCAAGACTCTTGCCAAAAATTCTGAACTGTATTCTCTGTGTACCACAGAAATTACCCATGCCATAAATAACCATTGTACCATAGCCTGAATTTACATTTTCAAAGTAGCGGATTTCGTAATCAACACCCTCAACAAGAGTAAATCCATTCCAAGTGATTACTGGCTTTGGTGTAAGCTCTTCACCAGTATAAACCATATCATTATTCATTGAAACTGTAGCCTCGGTAATATCTCGGCGAATAATATTATAGTAGCAATCAATTGAGCCTGTGTAATTGCCCTTACCCTTAATTGTGAAGAACATTGAACCAGCATCAGTACCACTATTGTAAATGATTGTGTAATCAGTACCCTCAACAAGTACTTTATCACCGTATTTTACAACTACTTTTGGCTTAACCTCTTCACCTGAATACTCGTTGTCAACCACATATTCAATTTGTGAAATAGTAATATCTGCTTTTGTGATTGAGAATAATCTGACTGCGTCAGGAAGTCCTTCAAAATTGCCAATAAACTGAACTATCAATCTGCCGTTGCCACGTTCAATATTATCTTCAAACACAAGAACATAATCTTTATTCTGCACAAGTGTCATTCCGCTGATACTTACAATAATACTTGGCTCAATTTCACTGCCTGTATATTCATAAGCATCTTTCTGGAAACTGATTGTCACTGCACAAACAGGAATATTATTTGCGATTGCATAATTATATGGGTCTGTAGCTTCTTCGCAATAGAAAGATACATCAGGACAATTCTTAAAGCAATTTGTACCGAATTTACAGGTATCCTGTGCTAACTGAACAAGCTTAAGATTAGTGCAGTTTTCAAAAGCATTACTGCCTATTGATGTAGTACTCGTCAAATTAAGAATTTCAAGTAATTCGCAACCGTAAAATGCATAGTTACCGATTGATTTAACAGATTCACAATTGAAATCTTTAATCTTTGAACAATTATAAAATGCTTTTTCACCTACAGATGAAACGCTACCGGGTGTAAAATTTTCAAGATTTATACAACCATACATTGCGTATTTATCAAAGAATGATGAATTTGATTCAAAAGTTTCAAGGTTTGTACAACCGTAAAATGCGTAAGTATAAACCTTTGCATAATCTGATTTATAGCTTTTAAGAGTTGTGCATTCATAAAATGCATAGTCACTTATTATTCCGCCCTTTAATGTGATATCAGTAAGGTTTGTGTTCATAAAAGCATAACTACCTATATATGTACATTCAGGAAGAATAACTGTTGTAATGTTTTTGCAATACGCAAAAGCTCGTACACCTATATCCGTTACCTTTTTTAGTTCGAGAGTTGCAGGAAGACTTTCACACTCATAGAATACACCATAATCAATATACTCTACATTTTCAATGTTTATTTCTGCAAGGCTTCTGCAACATTCAAAAGCCATTTCATATATCTCTATACAATTAGGGAAGTTGGCTGATTTAAGGTTTTCGCAATTTTCAAAAGCGTAGTCGCAAATATACTGACAGGTGTCAGAAGACACTCTTTCAAGATTTTTACAGTGTGAAAAAGCACTACTGCCAATTTCAACTACACCGTCAAGGTCAATTTCTTTAATTCCTGAACCGTAGAACATCAAATAATCGATTACTTCAAAGTGGTTATCGCCTGTAAAGGTGATTTTTTCGATTACAGCATCTTCAAAGCTTCGCTGTAAAGCAAACCAAGGAATTACTTCATCGCCATCTTCGTCAATAAGATAACCTGTAACTATTTTTGTAAATTCAAGCTCTTTTAAATTCTGATTTTCACAAAATGCATATTTGCCGATTGTGAAAAGACGGTCATTGTCTTTAAGTGCATTTTCTGTTGAATAGAAAGTATCTGTTTTACCCGCAGGGTAACTAACAAGAACCGTTAAATCATAACCTCCGCAATTTGTGTTCATATAAAGAACGCCATCATCTGTAAAGAAATATGGATTTTCAGGTGAAACCTCAAAGGCTTCAAGACCGCCTAATTTATGTAACTTAAAATCAAATATGCAATATGCTTCTGTATTAAGTACAGTATCTTTAAAGCTTTTCCCTATATAGAAATACTTTACGTTATTACAACCTGAAAAGTAATAGCCATTACTATTGAGTTGTTCTATAACCTCAACGTCATCACCAATTATAATAGATTCAAGTCCTTTACAGCTAGAAAATACAAAATCGCCAAAGCCCATATTTTTCTTAATGTAAAGTTCTTTAAGGTTGTTGCATTCAGAGAACGCGTGACTATAAACATCACAATAAGGAAGCTCAATGCTTGTTAATCCGCTTTTTGCAAAGGCATATTCTTCAATCCGATAAGTGTTAGAAAAATCAAAGTTTTCAAGTGATTTACAACCGTAAAAGGCATAATCATCAACACGACTCGGTCTACAGTTACCTATATTTTTAAGAGAAGTACAGCCATAAAATGCATATGATGAAATGTGTTTATAATTGTCAGAAAAGTTTATAAGGTCAATATTGTCAAGACTTGAACAACCGTAGAAGGCATAAGTATCAAGGATTTCGATTTTGCTGAAATCAAAGGTTTTAAGTGCTTTACAATTATAAAAGCTCTTAACCCCTACTCTTGTAGCTTTTGGAATATTTACAGTTTCAAGACCTGTGCAATTATAAAATACTGAATTAGGAATTGTTTTAGAAACTGCAAGTGTAACCTCTTTCAACGCAGTTGAGTCTGTAAAAAGATTTTCAGGAGCTTCACCGTTAATTACTGCAGTCTGAAGATTAGGACAACCGCTGAATGAGTAAGCTGCCAATGTGGTTGTAGCAGGAATATTTGCACTTACAAGACCTGAATTTGAAAATGCATATTCGCCAATGCTTTTAACATAAGTAAAGTCGAAATCTGTTAAAGATGTGCATCCGTCAAACGCATAAGCACCAATTGTAACATTTTTAAGGCTTGTATAGTTGATTCCTTTCAATGCTGTTAAGCCTTTTAATCCGTTATCAGATATTGTTAGACCATTTATAGCACCAAAATTAATACTCTCTAATGCAGTACAGTTCTGGAACATATTTGCAGGAATTGTTAAATTAACAACGTCACTTAGGTTGACTGTTTTAAGCGATGTGCAATCTTTGAAAAAGTTTTCGTCGAAAGTACTATTATCAAACTCTGTAAAAGTTACACTTTTAAGTGAAGTACAACCCGCAAAAAGATTGTCACTTAATTCGCAATCATCTAATTTGTTAAAAGTAAAACTTTCAAGAGAAGTACAACCCGCAAAAGCATATCTTCCTACAGTTACATGGTCAAGGTTGCCGATTGTAACGCTTTCAAGTGATTTGCAGTTGCGAAAAACTTCACTGTTAATAAAACCATTTGACATATCAGGAATAACAACAGTTTTAAGTGACGAACACTCTTCAAAAGCAGAACCGATATACTCAACACCATCAGGAATTACAACTTCTTCAATTGAGTCGCAATCATAAAATGCTGAATTTTCAATTCTTGTAAGTGATTCTGAAAAGTTAAGATTCACAATTGAATCACAATTGTAAAAAGCCATAGCACCAATTGTTGTTAATGTGTTTGGTAACTCTGTTGTTATAAGCTTTGTATCGGCAAAAGACCATTTGCCTGCATATTCAAGATTTGCGGGAACATTTACTTCAATATCAGTATCGTAGAAGGCATAGTCACCAACACAAGTAATTGTGTCAGGAAGAACAACCTTTTTTACACTCCACTTCGAATTATAAAAGGCTTTATCCCCGATTTTCGTCACTGTTGCACCCTCAAAGGTTTCAGGGATTTCAATGGTTGCATTGGCAACAGTAAAATATGCCACAAAACGTGTAATCGTAATTTCATTATTTTCTACTGTGTAATAAAATGTACCTAACTTGTCAATAGAAATACTTTGCTCTTCCGTTTCTTCCGCAAAGCCTTGCACTGCGAACAATGTAAACAATGAAATAATTATTATGAATAAACTCAAATATTTTGCGATTTTCTTCATATCAGTTAGCCTCCTTTACTCTGATTAAATAGCTGAATGAACAGCTCTCGTACTCTATTGTTACTATTCTGTTTGCGGGACTTTCAGTTGAAAATCCATAGATATTACATTCATTTATTGATATGGTTTTTGTGTCACCATTATCATATTTTGCGGTGATTGTAAGTCCGCTAAAGTCAACTGTTTCGCCAACAATATAATCTTTTTTGAAATCTTCTGTAAACTCACCTGTAAGTTTAATGACTATTGGTGTAGCAGTTACCTCTTCATCTACTCTTGTAAAAGGCTCTGCCGTTGTAGTTTCTGTAGTAGTTTCAGTTGCTGGCGTTGTAGGCTTTAAAACTTCAGAAAGATTTGGATTTTGCGGTGTAATCTGCAACTGTGGTTTGGTTGTGCTCTCCTGCTTTTCAGGCTCTGTTGTTGCGCTTTCTTCAACACGTTCAGCAGTTGTTTCAGTTGTTGCTTTTTTCGTTGTAGTTTCTGTCATTTGATTTTGTACTGAATTTTCACGGGTAGTTTCAGTTTTTTTGTTTTCTGTTGAAGTTTCAGTAACCATTTCGGTTGTTTGTTCTTCTGTCGAATGCTCTGTTGTGGTTGCAGTGGTAGTTGTTGTGAATTTTTTACTACCTGTTTCGCCCGTGAAAATCTCTTGCACTGCTGATGCTACCTTTTCAATCACGTTATAACCTGTAACTTTTTCAGTTACCGTATTTGCAGAAATTACAAACGCCATTACAGCACATGCTGTAAGTGTAATTTTCATTGCAGAACTTAAATTTTTCCATTTTCTATTATTTGTAATACTGTTTGTAAATTCTTCAACTGTTTGTAATTTCCAAAAAACTCTTGCTACGCTCTTTTCATCATAAAGTTCATTAAGAGCGTCTGTATATGCATCAATAATCTCAAAATCAATTTCATCATCTGATTTTGAAAGTTCAATATCTATAAGTTCATTAAGCGCCACAATAAGTTCTGTACGAAATGAGGCATCATTAAAAATTTCATTTGCGATTTGTTTATTAAACATTAATTGTGTCATATTTTTGCTCCTTTCTAATAAAGTAAGTCTTCAAGAAGATTTTTAAGTTTTTTGCGAAGTCGTGACAGTCTCATTGTTACTGCCCCCACAGAAAGACCGCTTTCAATTGCAATCTGTTCTATTTTTTTACCATTTACGTATTTTTCGGTATATAAAAACTTTTCTTCTTCATCTAGACTATTCTCAAGAATTTTTATGCATTTTTCGCAATCTATTTCATCTGCGACTGCGATTTCAATTGTATTGTCAGGGTCATCAAGTGACACTGTATTTATTTCTTCCGCTACAATTTTTGCTTTCTGTTTTTTCACTATATTATCAAGTGTTCTGTATAGAAAAGCCTTCGGGTATTCAAAATTCTCACCCGCCTGCAGTCGATTATAGAAAACTGTAAACGTCTCTTGCACACAATCCTCGCAAAAATCACTACCCTCACGAAGTCTGGCACGGGCAAAATTTATTAAACTTTGATAATACTCTTTATAGCATTGTTCAAAAACTGTATTGGAAGCCGTTTTGCTTCCTGCCACCATATCTTCGCTCCTTTCATAAGGTAGTGCTTGAAAAATCAAAAACCTAACAAAATTTTTCTAAAAATATTTTATCAAATCTATATACATTTTGTAAACTATAAATTGTTATATGAAAAGTTGCGAAAATTAGAGTTTCTTTTGTGGTGGTGATATTGCATAGAATTGTTGCTAAATATTATGGTATTATTTTTTTACCTTTTTATATAAATTGCCAAAAGTGATTTTTTCAATGTTTTTTTCGTGAATTTGTGTTGACGGAATTTTCTATTTATGGTAAAATTCATACAATAAATTTAAGGAGTGGTGACAATGTTCGCGATAAATACTATCAAACAAAAAAACATTGGTGATACTATTCCTGTTTCTATCGGTTGTTCTCAAAAAACAAGCGGTATTATTTTTAATTTTTCATTTGTTTTTTAACGACGGTTTTCCCGTCGTGATTTTTTTGTATTTTTTGATATTTTATATATTGAATAATACAATATTATATAGTATAATAATTAGTTGAAATAAATCGAAAGGCTGGTGTGAATTTTGAAAGCGTATTTAATGCTTGAAAACGGTGCTATTTTTGAAGGAAATGCTGCCGGAAAATTCAAAGAAACTGTATGTGAAGTTATCTTTAACACATCAATGACCGGATATGTTGAGATGCTTTCTGACCCATCAAACGCAGGTTTAGGCGTTGTTATGACTTACCCACTTATTGGTAACTATGGCGTTTGCCTTAGTGATATGGAAAGTGACAAGCTCTACCCTGCTGCACTTTTAGTTCACGAACTTTGTGATACTCCATCTAATTTCAGAAATGAAATGACACTTGAGGATTTCCTTGTGAAATATGATATTCCTTGTGTTACTGGTCTTGATAATCGTGCTATTGTTATGAATCTTCGTGAAAATGGCGCTATGAAAGCAATTGTCACAGACGATATTTCTGATAAAGATGCTTTACTTAATAAAATTAAGGCTTTTGAAATCAAAAACGATTACAAAGGTGTTGATGAAAAGATTTCTGACGATGGTGTTAAGGTGGCATTCATTGACCTTGGCGCTAGAAAGAGCTTTGCAGAAGCTTTTGCAAATCGTGGTTATGCTGTTACTAAATTTTCTTCACTTAATGCAGATGAAATTCTTGCAGGCGGATATGAAGGTGTTGTAATCAGTAATGGTGTTGAAGACCACAACACATTTGCATCAACAATTGACGAAATCAAGAAACTTATGGCTCAGAATATGCCTATTTTTGCAATCGGTCTCGGTCACCAGCTCGTTGCCCTTGCAAATGGTGGTAAGGTAGAAAAAATGCTTCACGGTCATAGAGGTTGCAACTACCCTGTAAGATTTAATGATAAAGACAAGACATATATTACAACACACAACCATGGTTACACAGTAACAGAAACACCTGCAAATGCAGATGTGCTTTGT
The DNA here is from genome assembly GCA_045613585.1 of Candidatus Fimenecus sp. Taxonomy (GTDB): domain Bacteria; phylum Bacillota; class Clostridia; order Oscillospirales; family Acutalibacteraceae; genus Fimenecus. Next base: position 8,495 of record JAZLBG010000103.1, read on the forward strand.
GTGAATGTTAATGATAATACAATTGAAGGCTTAAAATATCAGGACAAGCCTATTATGACTGTGCAGTTTATTCCTGACACAGTTAAAGGCCCTAATACTGCTTTCTTGTTTGAAGATTTCAAAAACTTGATTAAGGAGGGCAAATAAAATGTTAGATAAAAGCATTAAAAAAGTAATGGTTATCGGCTCTGGCCCTATTATTATCGGTCAGGCTGCTGAATTTGACTATGCCGGTACTCAGGCTTGCCGCTCTCTTAAAGAAGAAGGCGTTGAAGTTGTTCTTGTTAACTCTAACCCCGCTACAATTATGACTGACGGTGATATTGCTGACAAGGTTTATATTGAGCCTCTTACAATTCCTACACTTACAAAAATTATTGAAAAAGAAAAGCCAGACTCACTCCTTCCATCTCTTGGTGGACAAACAGGTCTTAACCTTGCGATGGAACTTAATGAACTTGGTATTCTTAAAGAAAATAATGTTCGTCTTATTGGTATCAATGCAGAATCAATTAAAAAAGCTGAAGACCGTCAGGAATTCAAGGATACAATGGAAGCTATTGGCGAGCCATGTATTGAATCTTTAGTTGTTGAAACAGTTGAAGATGCTCTTGATTTCTCTGCTAAAATCGGCTACCCTGTTATTGTTCGTCCTGCATACACACTTGGTGGTACAGGTGGCGGTATTGCTTATGACGAAAAACAGTTGTTTGAAATCGCATCAAATGGTATTCGTCTTTCTCGTGTAAATCAGGTTCTTATTGAAAAATGTATTTCAGGCTGGAAAGAAATTGAATTTGAAACAATGCGTGACTCAAAGGGCAACTGCATTACAATCTGTTCAATGGAAAATATGGACCCTGTTGGCGTTCACACAGGTGACTCTATTGTTGTGGCTCCTGCACAGACACTTATGGACAAAGAATATTCAATGCTTCGTAATGCTGCACTTAACATTATTGATGCACTTGATATTCAGGGTGGTTGTAACGTTCAATTCGCTCTTCATCCAACATCATTCAAATATGCAGTTATTGAGGTTAACCCTCGTGTTTCTCGTTCATCTGCACTTGCATCAAAGGCTACTGGTTTCCCAATTGCACGAGTTGCATCTAAAATTGCTCTTGGTTTAGGTCTTGATGAAATTCCTAACGCTGTTACAGGCAAGACTTTCGCATCATTTGAGCCTACAATTGACTATATCGTATGTAAATTCCCTAAATGGCCATTTGACAAGTTTGTTACTGCTAAAAAGACACTTGGTACACAGATGAAGGCTACTGGTGAAGTTATGTCAATTGCTCGTACATTTGAAGCAGCACTTCACAAGTCACTTCACTCTCTTGAAGAAAACAAAGAATCACTTCTTCTTGATATGTTTATGGAAATGAGCAAGGAAGAAGTACACGAAGCACTTTATAATGTTGATAATCTTCGTGTTTATGCTATTGCAGTTGCAATCTACAAGGGAATTCAACTTGAAGAAATCCACGAAATCACAAAGATTGATATGTGGTTCTTAAATAAAATCAAGAATATTGTCGATATGGAAAAAGTTCTTAAAACAGGTAAATGCGACCAAGAAACTCTTTTCCAGGCTAAAAAAATGGGCTTTACTGACAATATTATTGCTAAAAATGTTGGTACAACAAAGAGTGCAATTAAACATCTTCGCAAACTTTGGAATATTATGCCATCATTCTCAATCGTTGACACTTGTGCTGCTGAATTTGCTGCACAGACTCCATATTACTATTCAGATTATGGTATTGCTAACGAAGTTAATCCAAAAACAGACAAAAAGAAGATTATGGTTCTCGGTTCAGGTCCTATCCGTATCGGTCAGGGTGTTGAATTCGACTACTGTTCAGTTCACTCAGTATGGGCGCTTAAAAAGGCTGGTTGTGAAGCAATTATTGTAAACAACAACCCTGAAACAGTTTCAACTGACTTTGACGTATCAGATAAACTCTATTTCGAGCCACTTACACCTGAATACGTTACAAGCATTGTTGAACTTGAAAATCCAGATGGTGCTATTGTTCAGTTCGGTGGACAGACTGCTATTAAACTTACAAAAACACTTAACGATTTAGGTGTTAAGATTCTCGGTACTGATGCTGACCACGTTGACGCAGCTGAAGACAGAGAAAGATTTGATGAAATTCTTGAATTCTGTGATATTGCTCGTCCAAAGGGACAAACAGTATTTACTGCTCAAGAAGCAATTGCTGCTGCACATTCACTCGGTTATCCTGTTCTTGTTCGTCCTAGCTATGTTCTTGGTGGTCAGGGTATGCAGATTGCTGCAAGTGATGAAGACATCATCGAATTTATGGATATTATCACAAGAACAATTCCTGACCTTTCAGAACACCCTGTTCTTGTTGACAAATACCTTATGGGTCAGGAAGTTGAAGTTGATGCTATCTGCGATGGTAAAGACATTCTTATTCCTGGTATTATGGAACATATTGACCGTGCAGGTATTCACTCAGGTGACTCAATTTCAGTTTACCCTGCAGTTACTCTTTCACAGAAAGTACAGAAGACTATTGTTGATTACACAAAACGTCTTGCATCTGCTTTGCATGTTATCGGTATGATGAACATACAATTTATTGTGCTTCGTGAAACAGTTTATATTATCGAAGTTAACCCACGTTCTTCAAGAACTGTTCCTTATATTTCAAAGGTTACAGGTATTCCTGCAATCAGTCTTGCAACAAGAGCAATGCTCGGTGAAAGAATTGCTGATATGGGCTACGGTACTGGACTTTACAAGAACAGCGGTTACTACGCAATTAAGCTTCCTGTATTCTCATTTGAAAAGATTATCGGTGCTGACACTTCTCTTGGTCCTGAAATGAAATCAACTGGTGAAGTTCTTGGTATTTCAACAGACTATAACGAAGCTCTTCTTAAAGCATTTGAAGGTGGCGGTGTTTCAATGCCTAAGGATGCAAAGATTGTTGTTACAGTTCGTGATAAGGATAAGAAGGAAGTTGGCGAGATGCTTAAAGAGTTCAAGGATTCTGACTTTGAATTCTATGCAACTCCAGGTACTTGCAAGGTTATCCGTGAAGCAGGAATCGAGTGTAAAGAGGTTAATCCTCTTACAGGTGCATCGCCTAACATTATGGATATGCTCAACAATGGTGAAGTTTCACTTATCATCAATACACCTACACACGGTCGTCTTGCAAATCGTGATGGCTTTAAACTCAGAAGACTTGCAGTTGAATCTGGTACATCTTGTCTTACATCTCTTGATGCGGCACTCAGCGTTATGAGAAGTACATTTGTAGTACCAGAAGACCAGATGAGTCTTACTGATATTGCATCACTTAAATTATAATAATTCATAAAATTATTTCATAAAATTAAACGTCGGAATTGAGTGCACTACGCTTAATTCCGACAATTTTACTTAAGGAGATGGGTTTTAGTGGCAGATATTATTGATTACGCACTACTTAATGCACATAAAGATTTTGACACACTACCCTATTCAAAAATTGATAGTCTTGTTTTTTCAGAACTTGCATATTTGAGTTTTGATAACATTGTGCCAAATAGCAAAAGTAGAAGTAAAGGCTTACTTTTCTCTGATATTGCAGAAAGTAATGACTACGAGGCTGTTTTTCCTCTTGAAAGAACTGCTGAAAGAAACAAGAAATTACTCAATGCAGTAGCGTACAGTAAAAGATATGGCAAAGTAAGAGTAAACTATTATGAAGATATTTTCGACATAGAAAAAGATACTCAATTCTGTGCTATCACATTTATTTTGCCTAATGGTGATGCTTGTATTGCTTTTCGTGGCACTGACTCAACAATTACAGGTTGGAAAGAAAACTTTAATATGCTTTTCACCTCCCCTGTTGCTGCTCAAAGTCATTCGGTTATGTATATTGATACTGTTGCTAAAAAAATTAAAGGCAATATAATTCTCACAGGACATTCTAAAGGTGGAAATCTTGCAATATATTCAGGTACAAAGTGTTCACCGGTTACTAAAAGCAAAATCATTGAAATTCAGGCTTTTGATAGTCCTGGATTTACAAAGGAATTTATTGAATCAAAAGAACATACTGAAACTGAGAAGATTATCAGAAAATTTATGCCTGAAGAATCACTTATTGGTGTATTACTTAATAATCGTGAACAATATCGCATAATTAAGAGTGAGGGCTCAGGGATTATGCAACACGACCCATTTTTATGGCAGGTTGATATACCTAACAATGATTTCATCGACGGTGAAAAGTTATATATGTCATCACACTTTTTTGATGTTACTTTTAACGATTGGGTAAACAGTTCAACATCAGAACAGAAAGAACAGTTTGTTGAGGCTTTATTTGAAATAATAAATGCATTTAATTCAGAAAACGCTTTAAGTTTTGTTGAGTTGACTGATAACATCAAAAACAATTCATCAGTGGCTTATGAAACCCTTAAGGATTTAGACCCAGAAACCCGAAATCTTGTTTTTAAAGGTGTTGGCAACTTGTTTTCAACCATCAATAAGAATGTTAAATCCACTCCTAAAAAGTTGTGGAATGACACTTTGAAGAAAATCAAAGAAAAAGTAAATCAAGAAGAAATAAATCAAGAATGATTTATTAAAATACAAAACGTCAGTTCGAAACCATCCTGACGTAAAATAAAACTATGGAGTGTTCAAAATGAATAAGAAAAAGATTAATTTTATAGTGTTGGCAGGAATTATTGCGGCGGCTTATGTTGTATTAACATTTGTAGCAAATGCACTTAATTTAGCTTATGGTCCTATACAATTCAGAATTTCTGAAGTTATGACTATTTTACCTATACTTACCCCTGCCGCTATACCGGGTCTTACAATAGGTTGTTTTATTTCTAATCTTGGTAGCCCTTATGCTATTGATATTATTTGTGGCACATTTGCTACATTTTTAGCGTCAATACTTACCTATTACACAAGAAATCTTACGATAAAAAAACTACCTTTGCTTTCAATGTTTTTCCCTGTGATTGTAAACGCGGTTATTATTGGACTTGAAATAACTTTGCTTATGCCTGAAGGATTTGCTTTTAAGGCGTTTTTGATTACCGCGTTGCAAATAGGGTTTGGTCAACTTGTAGTGTGCTACGGACTTGGAATACCATTATATAAAGTTATTAAAAGATTGAAATTAGATAAAAAATTATAAGTAAAAGCGTGATAGCCAAGTGGTTATCACGCTTTTTTGTTACAAATGTAAAAAACGGGCAATTCGTGAATCGCCCCTACAATAACAGCGGGAGCAAGCCCCCGCCCTACCGAATATCATAAACAGTTAGACAAACTCAAATTTACATAAATAAAGGCGGAGACTAGTTCCCCGCCCTACTGTTATTTACTATTTTTTCTTTTTACCGAAGAAACCTTTTTTGTCTTCATTTAAGTTATCAATATTGAACTCAAGTGCAAGTTGTTTAATAAGTTCTTCTTGTTTATCGGTAAGTTTCTTTGGAATGTCAACGATAATTCGTACAAGTTGGTCGCCTTTACCCATACCGCTACGGCTTTGAATACCGCGTCCACGAAGTTTGAACACATCACCTGGTTGTGTACCCGCAGGAACATTATATTCAACTTTACCATCAAGTGTTGGCACCTGAATTGTGCAACCTAAAGTTACTTGCATAAATGTAAGGTGAACATCACACCACACATTATATCCGTCGCGTTCAAAAATTGGATGTGGACGAACATTAACTACGATATTAAGGTCACCTGCTGGTCCACCATTAACACCCTTATTACCCTGACCACGAACTGTAAGGATTTGTCTGTCATCTACACCTGCTGGAATGTTAATGTCAAGTTTTGCACTCTTACGCACACGACCTGCACCATTACATTTTTTACAAGGATTATCAATGATTGTTCCCTTACCATTACAACGGCTACAAGGCTTTGCAGACTGAATAACACCAAATGGTGTTCTCTGTTGTACAGTTACCTGACCGCGACCATTACATTCAGGACAAGTTTTTGGTGAATGGCCACTTTGACAACCATTTCCATGACACTCGTCACAAGTTTCAATTCGCATTGTATCAATTGAACGAGCGCAACCCTTTGCAGCTTCTTCAAATGAAATTGTAATACTTGCCTGTGTATCACTACCTCTTTGTGGAGCATTAGGGTTGGCACGACCGCCACCGAATCCGCCACCGAAGCCATTACCAAATATTGAACCGAAAATGTCGCCTAAATCGAAATCCATTCCACCAAAGCCACCACCGTAGCCGCCACCGCCTGCACCATAGTTAGGGTCAACACCTGCGTGGCCGAATTGGTCATAACGAGCTTTCTTTTCACTATCTGAAAGAATTTCGTAAGCCTCATTTGCCTCTTTGAATTTTTCTTCTGCTTCTTTATTATTAGGATTTAGGTCGGGGTGATATTTTTTTGCAGCCTTACGATAAGCTTTTTTAATCTCATCATCGGACGCTGATTTATCAACGCCTAACACCTCATAATAATCTCTTTTTTCTGCCATAAGTATCTCCAAATAATAGGGATTGACGGACAGACCAATTTCGGTCTGTCCGTTTTATTATTCAATAATTATTCAACGTCTTTGAAGTCTGCATCATAATAGCCATCGCCATTAGGTGCTGCACCCGCGTTAGGGTCATAGCCTGCGCCTGGGTTCGCACCACCCTGAGCAGCCTGAGCCTGCTTGTAAAGTTCTTCTGAAATCTTGTAGAATGCTTGAGTAAGTTCTTCCTGCTTTGACTTGATAGCTTCAACATCTTCACCCTTGAGTGCTTCTTTAAGAGCATCAAGTTTAGCCTGAATATCAGCTTTATCATTTTCAGGAATCTTGTCACCTTCATCTGCAAGGATTTTTTCTACCTGATATACCATCTGGTCAGCAGCATTTCTTGTATCAACTGCTTCTTTACGTTTCTTATCTTCTTCAGCAAACTTTTCTGCATCCTGAACTGCTTTTTCAATATCTTCTTTTGACATATTTGTTGAAGATGTAATTGAAATTGACTGTTCTTTGTTTGTGCCAAGGTCTTTAGCTGAAACGTTAACGATACCATTAGCGTCGATGTCAAATGTTACTTCAATCTGTGGAACACCACGACGTGCTGGAAGAATTCCGTCAAGGTGGAAAATACCGAGAGTTTTGTTATCTCTTGCAAATTCTCTTTCACCCTGAAGAACATGAACTTCAACAGATGTCTGATTATCAGCAGCAGTTGAGAAAATCTGGCTCTTCTTTGTTGGGATTGTTGTGTTTCTTTCGATAATCTTTGTGCTTACGCCACCCATTGTTTCGATACCAAGTGAAAGTGGAGTAACATCAAGGAGAAGAAGACCTTCAACCTCACCACCGAGAACACCGCCCTGAATTGCAGCACCAACTGCAACACATTCGTCAGGGTTAATGCCTTTGAATGGCTCTTTGCCTGTATATTTCTTAACTGCTTCCTGAACTGCAGGAATTCTTGAAGAACCACCAACCATGAGGATTTTGTTAAGTTCTGATGGCTGAAGACCTGAGTCTGAAAGTGCCTGACGAACAGGTCCCATTGTTGCTTCAACAAGGTCTGCTGTCATTTCGTTGAATTTTGCTCTTGTAAGAGTTGTTTCAAGGTGCTTAGGGCCTGTTGCATCTGCTGTGATGAATGGAAGACTAATCTGTGATGTTGTTACACCTGAAAGTTCAATCTTTGCTTTTTCTGCTGCTTCTTTAAGACGCTGCATAGCCATTTTATCGTTACGAAGATCTACGCCCTGTTCTTTCTTGAATTCGTCTGCAAGCCAGTCGATGATTTTCTGGTCGAAGTCGTCACCGCCAAGACGGTTGTTACCTGCTGTTGCAAGAACCTCTTGAACACCATCACCCATTTCAATAATTGAAACGTCGAATGTACCACCACCAAGGTCATAAACCATAACTTTCTGGTCTTCTTCTTTATCGATACCATAAGCCAATGCAGCTGCTGTTGGTTCGTTGATAATTCTCTTTACTTCAAGACCTGCAATTTTACCTGCGTCCTTTGTTGCCTGACGCTGTGCGTCTGTGAAATATGCAGGAACTGTAATAACTGCTTCTGTTACAGGAGCACCAAGATATGCTTCAGCATCAGCTTTGAGCTTCTGAAGTGTCATTGCTGAAATTTCCTGTGGAGTGTAGTCCTTACCATCAATATTTACTTTATAATTAGAGCCCATATGTCTCTTGATTGATGCGATTGTTCTGTCAGGATTTGTGATAGCCTGACGCTTTGCAACCTGACCAACCATTCTTTCCCCTGTTTTTGAGAATGCTACAACTGATGGAGTTGTTCGAGCACCTTCTGCGTTAGCGATAACAACAGGCTCGCCACCTTCAATTACTGCTACACATGAGTTTGTTGTACCTAAGTCGATACCAATTACCTTTGCCATAAATTTATTCCTCCTAAATGGATATATACATTATATTATTTACTGCTTTCACAGTTAATTAACAACTTTTACTATTGCAGGACGAATTACTCTGTCCCCCATTTTGTATCCTGTTGAGAATACATCTGAAATACTGTTTTCAGGAAGATTTTCGTCTTCACCGTGCATTACTGCATTATGGATATTAGGGTCAAATGCTTCACCCTTTTCACCAAATGACTCAACACCAAGTTTTTTGAATGTTTCACCATACTGATTAAAAATCATTTCGATACCTTTTTTGAATGAGTCCAAATCAGTTGCTTCTGCACTCATAGCGCGAATGAAATTATCATATACAGGTAAAAATTCTGCGATTGTACTTGCCTTTGTATCACCATAAGCCATTTCTTTTTCTTTTTGTGAACGCTTACGGAAATTATCATACTCTGCCATAACTCGCAAAAGCTTATCTTTTGTTTCGTTAAGTTCAGCTGTAAGTTTTTCTTCAACTGTTGGCTCTGTATTTTCTACAACTTCTTCAACTACCTCTTCAGGTGTTTGCTTTTCTTTAGCCATTTTAATCCTCCAATGTGTCGGACATTATACTGCCCACGATTTCTGTTAAATATTTAAGACTTGGAATAAGTCTTGCATAATCTATTCTTGTAGGTCCTATAAGACCTAAAGCACCACTATCTTTACCGCCAACTGAATAATGGGAGAAAATAAGACTTGAATCTTGCAATTCTCTATAAAAATTTTCTTTACCAATAAGCACGTTTGTATCATTTTCAGTTTTATGACCTGAAAACAAGTTTGTAAGTGGCTCACCTCTTCTTAAAAACTCCATAAGCTCGTAAGCGTTAGGGTAATCAGTATAATTAAGAAGATTTGACTGACCTTCTAACAATAATTGAGTTTGCTCGGTAAGTTGCGCCAAATCAGAAAGTGTTACGAGAAGTGGTGATATAGCAAGTGATTTGCTACCAAGTGAAAGTGCGAGAGTCTGAATAAGCGCTATGCTTACTTCACTTGCAGATTTGCCGATAAAATGTTTTGAAACTATATTATAGAATGTTTCAATCAATTCAAGGTTTAATTCACTATCCGTACGACAAACTCGGCTTTTAAGAATACCTGACGATGAAAGCATAACCATCATAGCGGTATGTGTGCCAAGAGGGACTAATTCAACTCTGCGGATTACTGCATTATCATCACTTGGAGTTGTTGAAACAACTGCACAGTTTGTAAGTTCGGCTAAAACCTGACCTGCTTGTTCAAGAATTTGTTGTGGCTCACCACCAGCATCAGAAAGTCGAGCTTCAATAAGTCGTTTTTCCTGAATTGGCAACTCATAACGATTCATAAGTTTATCAACATAATAGCGGTAACCTAACTGTGATGGAATTCTACCCGCTGATGTATGAGGTTGCTCAATAAAGCCTAAACGGTCAAGCTCTGCCATTTCATTACGGATGGTGGCAGATGATACAGGGATGTGAGAATACTCAAGCAAAGTTTTTGAGCCAACAGGCTCACCAGTTGCAATATACCACTCAACAATGGCTGCAAGGATTTTTTCTTTTCTCTCGCTGAGTTGCATCTCGTCACCCCTTTTTGTGATGTTTAGCACTCGCACCATTAGAGTGCTAACTCTATTAAATAATATACATTCTTTTCTAAAAAATGTCAAGGAAATATTTGTAAATAAATTGTTAAGATGAAAAAATTGACATTTTTGTTATACTATGGTAAGATATGCATAGGCAACATAGGTATTTAAATTTTAAGGAGGAAATATTTATGGCAAAGAACGATTTAATGCACGGCAACACATCTCTTTTGGTGTTATCACTCATTGAGCAAAAGGATATGTACGGTTATCAGATTATCAAGGAGTTAAAACGAAAGAGTGAGAATGTTTTTGAATTAAAAGAAGGTTCACTCTACCCTGTTTTGCACGCCCTTGAAAATGAAAAGCTAATTACATCTTATATTGAAGAAACAGAATCTGCAAGAAAACGCCGATATTACAAAATCACTGATAAGGGTAGAAAGGAATTAGCAGATAAGAAAGAAGAGTTCTTTGTGTTCACCAATGCAGCAAGAAAAGTTTTGAATTTTGCCTGAGGTGATATTTATGAATAAAAAATTTGAAGAACTAAAAGAAAAATATTTATCTGTCGCCTGTAAACCCATTCAAAAAGATAAAAAACTTTATAAACGCATCTATAATGAATTATCCGAACACATGGATGATATGTACGATGATTTTGTAAGCAATGGAATTGATGAATCTTATGTTCCTGAAAAAGTTATTGAAGAAATGGGCAACGCCGAAGAATTAGGCAAGGAATTATATAACGCCAACAAGAAAAGATATTTAACCTCAAGAGCTATCATACTTTTAGTGAGAACTGCAATAGTTCTTTTTTGCGTAATTTATGCACCACCCATATTAGACGAATTAGTTGACTAT
>JAZLBG010000104.1:0-5193 GCA_045613585.1 Candidatus Fimenecus sp.
ACTTTTACAACAATTATCGTATTCAAACAAAAACAAAACTGACTCCGTTAGAAAAACGAAATCAGTTTGTTGCTTAAAATTTAATTTTCTACACCAAGTAGGCTTTTTTGTACTGTCTGCATAACTTGGGGCAGTTCACAATCCACCAAGGGCTTGATTTAATAACTAAAATATCAATTATTCAAATTAATATTTGAAGTTTGAATATGTAGCTTTCATTGCTGCAGCACCAGTACCTGTTGCTGATGGAATAGCAAGCTTAATTTTGAGTGTTGCATCAAATGTGTACTGGTAATCAAGGCTTGTAAGTTGACCATTTTCAATTACAGCTGTAAGAATAATGTTCTTGTATATAGCCTTTGATTCACTTTCAACAACTGTTACTACACCTTCACCAACTATACCTGCAATACTTGAGTTAACTTCTGAATATGTAATATAGTCATTTGAAGCGTGTGCCCAAGCACTGTTAGCATCTGGGTTTGTACAGTCTTTAATTTGAACCATGTACTTGTTGCCATCTACTTTAAACTGTGCAATATCAGCGTCTGTGAGAGTCATAGCTTTAAGAAGATATTTTTCTTCCATACCTGATTCTGGAAGCTGACCATTTACAACAGATGCTGAGAATGGCTGTTCTTTAATACCAAGGAAGCCACCTACAACTGAGTTAATACTTGCATTTTCGTCAACGCCCTTGATGATGCTATCAAGCATACCAGTAAGACTACCAACGTCAATGTCTTTTGTAAATTTAGCTTCACGAGTCCAATCATATGATGCTTTTGCAGCTTTTGCTGTTGCATCGTTGATTGCTTTAGCTACATCAGCAGCTGTTGCCTGAGTTGCTGCGCCGCCATTGTTTGTTGCGCCACCGTTGTTTGTTGCGCCACCATTGTTTGTTGCGCCACTGTTGTCAGTTGAGCCACCATTGTTTGTTGCGCCACTGTTGTTTGTTGAACCGCCGTTATTTGTTGCGCCACTGTTATCAGTTGAACCACCATTGTTTGTTGAACCACTGTTATCAGTTGAGCCACCAAATGGGTCACTGTTTGATGAGCCACCGAATGGGTCGCTGTTGTCTGTGCTGCCGCCATTATTTGCGTCGCCGTTATCATCTGTTTGTCCTGAGCCACCAGTTGCTTTGCTGATAGCTTCTTCAGCTGCTGTTTTACCCATAAATACAACTGAAACTGTTAAAACTGCTGCAAGAAGAACTGCCCAGAATTTTGTCCAATTCTCAGAGCTCTTTGCTTTTTTCATAGCCTTAATTTCAGCCTGTTCTGGAGTTAAAGGTTTCTTTGCCATAATTATTTATCTCCTTTCACGTTACAAAACGATTAATATTTGAAATCAGAGTATGTGCATTCCATCTTACCTGCACCGCTACCGCCAACAGAAACCATACCTAATGCTTTAAGGTCCATTGAAGCAACGTCCATAGTATAAGTAATGTCATACTTTGTAATTTTGCCATCTACGATTTCAGCTGTTACAATAATATTCTTATATGTAACATTAACATCGTTTGCTTTGATAAGGTCACCAGCACCTGCACCTGCTAAGCCTTCATTAACTTCGTCACATGTGATAAAGTCATTTGTTACGTGGCTGATAGCATTTGAACCATCTTTCTGTGGTTTTGTACAATCTTTAAGGAGCACCATATATTTGTTGCCGTCAACTTTGAAGTTAGCAACATCAGCTTCTGTAAGCTTTGAAGCAATAAGAAGGAACTTATCTTTACCGCCCATACCTTCATCTGGAAGTTGACCGTTTACAACGTTAGCTGTCATGCTCTTATCTTCACCTGTAATATCAAGGAAGCCACCAACAACACTTTCAACTGTTGCTGTACCTGACTTATCAACCATACCGATAACTTTATTAAGAGTATCTTTAGCAGTTACATCAAGAGGTTTTGTGTAATAGCTCTTTCTTGTCCATGTATAACTTGCTTTTGCAGCTTTAGCTGTTGCATCATTGATTGCTTTAATTACATCAGCAGCTGTTGTCTGAGTTGATGTACCTGCATCTGGTTTTGCACCAGCGTCTGGTTTTGCACCTGCATCTGGTTTTGCACCTGCATCTGGTTTTGTGCCAGCGTCTGGAGTTGTACCAGCATCAGGAGTTGTGCTTGTACCCGCATCAGGAGTTGTGCTTGATGAGCCGCCGAATGGGTCGCTGCTTGATGAGCCACCGAATGGGTCGCTACTTGATGAGCCACCGAATGGGTCGCTGCTTGATGAGCCACCTTCGTTGTTGTTAGTTGTTCCTTCGCTATTTGCCATTGTGCCAACACCAATAGGTGTGAATGCAATCGCTGCAAGTGACCATGCAATTGCAACAGCAAGGAAGAATGCTAATGCTTTTGTAAATGTTCCGAAGAAAAGATTTCTCTTGGCAGTCTTTTTCTCTAACTTAGCCTGTAATTCTTCGGGAGTTAAAACCTTCTTTTTAGCCATTATTAGGTTCCCCTTTCAATGATATGTATTCATATACATACTAAATTTACAACAATTTTTGCAAAAAGTCAATCATTATTTTTCTGTTTTTTGAAAAAGTTTTCGAAAATTGCACTTATAGGCAATCCAACCACATTAAAATAATCACCATTTATGCGCCTTATGAATTTTGAAGCATATCCTTGAATACCATAAGACCCTGCTTTGTCATAACAATCGTTTGTGTCTATATACTCATAAATTTCTTTGTCGGTCAGTGGTAAAAACTCAACTTGTGTTTCTTCTGAAAATGTCATTGACTTACCTTTTTCAATTATACATACGCCAGTAAACACAGAGTGCGCTCTGCCCGAAAGAGATTTAAGCATATTGTATGCATCTTCTCTATCTTTTGGTTTACCAAGTATTTTATCGTCAAGCACAACTATTGTGTCTGCACCAAGCACAGTTTCATCATCTGCACGGTCTACTGCCATGGCCTTTCGTGTTGCGAGAAACACTACTGCATCCTGCGGTTTTGTGCCATCAGGTATTGTTTCATCTGCATCTGCCACGCGTACAGCAAACTCATAACCTGCGTTTTTTAGAATTTCACTTCTTCTTGGTGATTTTGATGCAAGAACTAATTTCATATTTTACCCTCGTTTTTAAGTTGATTGATTTTCAAAATCATAGTCTGAGTTTTACTGTCAGGAAGTTCACCATTCATAACCATTTCTACTGCTTTTTCCAGGGAAATTTTATAAACCTCTAAAAACTCGTCTTCATCAGGATTTTGCTCACCGAATGTAAGCTCTGTTGCAAGATACATATAAATAATCTCACCACAATATCCCGGAGTTGGGTAAAGTCTGCCTAAACTTATATATTTGTTTGCAGTTGCACCTGTTTCTTCTTTCAATTCACGTTTACCCGCCTCAAATGGGTCTTCACCTTTTTCAAGCTTACCCGCAGGAAGTTCTGTAACAACTTCCATATAAGGATAGCGGAATTGTTTTACAAAATACAAATTGTAATCACTGTCAAGAGGTGCAACACATACTCCGCCATTATGCTCGACAATTTCGCGTTTTGCAGTTGAGCCATTTGGAAGAAGTGCATCATCAACTCGCATATTTACAATTTTGCCTTTAAATTTATATTCAAAATTTATTTGTTTTTCTGTTAAGTCCATAATTATGCTCCGTATTTTTTAATTAACTCTTTATAATGTCTGCCTTTTTCTTCAAAGTTCTTATATTCATTATAGCTTGATGCGGCAGGAGAAAGAATACAAACACCTTTTGTATTTTCATAAGCCTTTATTACTGCTTCTTCAAGATTTTCTGCTTTGATAAGATTTTTCTTTGTGCCATTTTGGAGCATCATATCAATAATCTTGTGTCCAGTAGTTTTTGTGCCGATAATCACACTTAAATCACTGTTTTCAGGGTCAACTGCAAAACCTGTGTAGTCAATTCCCCTATCTTTGCCACCAATTATAAGCGTATTCGCTTTAATCGCATTAACAGCACACATTACAGCATGTGGAATTGTAGCAATACAATCATTATAAAATGTAACGCCTTTGTATGTGCCAACATTTTCCATTCTGTGCTCAATACCCTCGAAGTCATCAATCGCCTTTTTAGCATCTTCTGCAGTTACACCAAACTTTGATGCTGCTGTGAAAGCATAAAGCACATCATGACGATTATGCTCACCTGCCAAATGAATATTGTCAATCTCAAATGGTAAATATGCATCTTTTTCAACTGCAATTGCATTTGATTTAACCGTATTCAAATCAAGATAAGGTGCAATTCCTTGTGTACCATTATATATAAATGTATCGTTTTCATTCTGATGACGAACAATATTGAGTTTAGAATTTACATAACCTGTCATTCCGCCCTTGTAATGTTCAAGGTGCTCTTCATATATGTTTGTAAGGATTGAAACATCAGGAGAATTTCTTGTAAATTCAAGTTGATGTGATGACATTTCAATAACTGCAATTTTATTTTCAGTCATTTCTTCAATGTAATCAAGTACAGGAAGACCCATATTACCCATTAACTCACAATCCACACCACCTGCACAAAGCATTTTATATGTAAGAGTTGATGTTGTTGTTTTTCCCTTTGAGCCTGTTACACCGATTTTCTTGCAAGGTGCAAATTTTAAGAACAAATCTGTCTGGCAAGTTACATAAGTATTTTCTGGAACATCTACATTTACAAATGAGATTCCAGGGCTTTTCATAACCACGTCGAATTTACCAATATATGAAAGATAATCTTCACCGCAGAAATACTCTACATTATTGTCTGGGATTTTCTGCTCTCTGCCATCACCAATACCAAGCATTTTTTCTGGCAAATATTTCCTTATATAATTGTATGTGCTTTTCCCCTCTCTACCAAAGCCAAGAATAAGCACACTTTTGTCTTTTAAAAATTCAATAATTGGTGGAAACATAGCTTTTTTCATCTCCTAAAACACATATACAATAATTATACATTCATAAACTTAAAAAATCAACAGAAAAAGGTCTTGTGCAATAATATATACTCAAGATGAACATCCCGACAAATTTGAGTTTGTCGGGCTCTTTCAAATTCTTGTCTCCCCTGAAAGGGGAGATGTCACGAAGTGACAGAGGGGTTATACTCCCAACAAAACAAACCCCTCAGTCTCGCATTCGCTCGACAGCTCCCCTTTCAGGGGAGCCGAGAAAACGCATATA
>JAZLBG010000105.1:0-6586 GCA_045613585.1 Candidatus Fimenecus sp.
TTGTCATTTAATCGGTTTCCAGTTGACAGGTGAAAATGCAAATACAAGCAATCTCATAACAGGCACACGATATATGAATACGCAGGGTATGTTACCTTTTGAAAATATGATTGCTGACTATGTAAAAGAAACTGAAAACCATGTAATTTATCGCGTAACGCCTATTTTTGATGGTGAAAATCTTGTAGCAAGTGGTGTGCAGATGGAGGCATATTCAGTTGAAGATAATGGTGATGGCATCTGCTTTAACGTATATTGTTATAATGTTCAACCAGGTGTTATAATTGACTATGCAACAGGTGAAAGCAGACTTGACACAGAAACTACAACAAAAGTAGAAGATGATATAAATGATTCACAGTATGTGCTTAATACATCTTCAAAGAAAATTCATAATCCAACTTGCTCAGGTGCTAAAAATATGAGTGAAAAGAATAAAAAGATTGTCCGCGGAAGAGAATTGAAATCTTACCTTAATGATGGTTATGAATACTGTGGAATTTGTTTTTGATTGAAAGGGGGCAATTATAGTGTCATTTAATGAACTTGAAAAAGAATTTCTCACAAGATGTGAAGAATACGCAAAAAGTATAAATGCACTCGGCACAAAAACTACGTCTGAAAAGAAAACAACATTTTTCTCGATTAGTTTACCTTCAATAAAAATTCAGTTTATTTATGGTAAAAAAAGAAGTGCTTTGGACCTGCCAAGCACTATTTTTGCTCGTATTTATCTTAATAAAAATACAAATCATTTTTATCATATTCCCGAGCTTCTTGCGTTTCTTGGTATCGACGATTACAGAGCTTGTTACTTTCCTTATATTGAATCAGAAGAAAGAATGAATTGCTGTTTTGATGCACTTACCCAAGTGCTTGACTCTCATATTGAAGATTTTGAAAAGATTGTAACAACTTTTCGTCACGAAGAAATGCGCCGTTATCAGTTTGAATGCGTTAAGGGTATGTATTCTCTTAAAGAGGAAGACTACAACGAAATTGATGTGTATGCAATGATGCTTGAAATGGGCGAAACAATGACATTTCTTCATCGACAGACAATTTTTGATGCATATTATAATCTTTGTCGCGGAAAGCGTGAAGAAGCAATTAAGAAATATGAGAAATTGTTGTCTAAAAATTTGTTATTTGATTATGAAAAACGATTATTAGAATTTATCAAAAATCCCGAAAATGCAGATTTTAAGCCAATAACAGATGAATGTTTTTCATATAAAGATGCAAAACCATATGTGCTTAGTAGTAATGTGTTTTCATTTAAATCACTTATGTTTTCGTTGGGTGCAACTATTCCAATTTTCTTGATTTCTACGTTTGTTGTTGAAAAAATTGTATCAGCAGGGGCAATTGCACACTATGGAGCTCCTTGGTGGGTAACATTACTTTTTGGTGCGGTTTCTGCGCTTACAGTTACAATAGGCTTTGCTGACCATATCAATAAAGTGGTTGGTGACAAAAAAGCAAAAATAAGAGTAAAATACCGCCAGATTCTTGAGTCTAAACTTTCAAAGGACATTACTGAAGTTATATTCAGAAGTTTTTCTACAATTCTGTTTTTATTTGTTATGATGCTTTCGCTGTTTACAACAAGCGTTTACGATACATATATTAAAACTCCAAGTGACGACAATCCATTTACATCAATTGAAATCCAATATGAAGATATTGACAAAATTTATTATATGGATGCTCGTTACAATGTTTATGGTGACCGAATTGACAGACCATCTTATGTGCTTATATTTAAAGATGGTACAATGTTTGATTTTGATATGGTTAATACAGCTAAAGAAACTGAAGAAGATGTTTTACCATTACTTGAAAAGTACAATTTAGAGATTACAAAGGTTGATAACCATAAAGAAATACCCGGCTATGACAAGTATTACGAGGAAAATTATGAATAATTAAGGGGAAAAACTATGCCATATTTATTTACACACTTTAAAGAAAAATATACACCTGACGGCGAGCAGGTCTATTTTGGAATAAGCCGTGACGGACTAAATTGGGAAAAAGTAAATGACGGTAATCCTGTGCTTACTGCAACTTTAGGTGAAAAAGGTTGTCGTGATATTGAAATTGTGCGACTTCACACAGGTGGATTTGTAATTCTCACAACAGACCTTTGTGTTGCTAATCGTTATGATGAAAACTGGAATCTAGATTGGTCAAATATTAACCGCACAGGTAGCAAGTGCCTTCGCATGTGGAAAACAGATGATTTAGTGCATTTCAGCGAAGAAAAACTCGTGTATTTTGGTCGTGACGATTTTGGTTGTATGTGGGCACCTGAAGTGTATTTTGAAAAAGAAACAGGTGAATATTTAATTCATTGGGGCTCAACTGTGGCAGAAGATGATTACAAGCATATGTCAATTTACTGTTCAGTAACAAAGGATTTTGAAACATTCTCAGAGCCAAAGCTTTTCTTTACGAAAGACAACGAAATTCTTGATACACATATTCGAAAAATTGATGGAGTTTATCATATGTTTTATAAAAATGCACATAATCCGTCAATGAATATGCACGCTACATCTGATAATCTTTACGGACCATATAAACACGACAAAGGCTTTGAAGATTATATGAATACCATTGAAAAACCAGGGTCTTATGAAGCAGGAACAAGTTTCACTTTACCTGACGGCAGATGGTGTGTTCTTTTCGACTTCTTCGGTTGCGAAAAAGAAAAAATGGGATATGTGCCATTCATTTCTTCAAAACCAGGGGATATGAATTTTACCCGTTGTCCTGAGTTGGTTAAATTCCCTTATGGCTATAAACATGGCGGAGTTGTTGAAATCACAGAAGAAGAATACGAAAGACTAAAAACCGCAAAATTTTAATTTCATAGTTATGGGATGGAGGAATTCTCCATCCTTTTCTTTTTTAAAATTTAATTAAGAAAAATAAATATTTATAAAAAGATGTTGACAAAACCAAAAAACAGGTGTACTATGAAACTGTGCTAATCGAAATAGCACAGTTAACACAGTTCAAAATAGGAGGTGATACAGGTGAATATATTTCTCGATTACCATTCAAGAACTCCAATTTATGAGCAGATTAAAGAACAAATCGTGCTTGATATCAGTAGGGGAGTTCTCAAAAAAGATGACCAGCTACCATCTTTAAGACAGTTGTCTGCGCAGTTAGGAATTAATATTAACACTGTCAAACGTGCTTTATCAGAGCTGGAAGCACAAGGGGTAATTTACTCTGTTGCGGGTAAAGGTATATTCATCAGCGGAAACGCAGAATCACAGAATATTTATCTTGAACAATCTTTAGATGCAGTAAAAAATGCACTCATAACTGCAAAACAGATGGGTGCAAGTGAAGAAAAGATTACTGCATTAATTAAAGACGTTTTCAAAGGAGTTGAATAATTTGATTGAATTTGTAAATGTAACTAAAAAATTCGGCGACTTTACTGCGGTTGAAAATATATCATTTAAAGTTGAGCCTTCATCAATTTATGGTCTTATCGGCTACAATGGTGCAGGTAAAACAACACTTTTAAAAACTGCTGCAGGTATTTATAAATCAGATGAAGGTCAAGTGCTTATGGACGGAGTAGATACTTTCAATAACGATACTGTTCGCCGTGAAATATTTTATATTCCTGACGACCTTTATTTCCCAATGAATGCAACAATCAACAGTATGGCGAAGTTTTACGCTGATTATTATCCGAATTTCAGTATGAAAACACTTAATAATCTTGTTGAGGTATTCGGTCTTGACCCAAAAAAGAAAATCCGTGGATTTCCAAAGGGTATGCAACGCCAGACAGAAATAATTCTCGCATTGGCATCACACCCTAAATATATGCTTCTTGACGAAACATTTGACGGTCTTGACCCACATAAAAAAGAAGTTACAAAGAAACTGTTTATTGAGTATGTGGCAGAAAGTGAATGTTCACTTGTAATTTCATCACACAATCTTTCAGAGCTTTCTGAACTTTGCGATAATGTTGGTCTTATTAATGGTAAACAACTTGTAATGGATTGTTCAGTTTATGATATTTCCAAGAATTACAGTAAAATCCGTCTTATTTTTGACCGTGATATTACAGAAAACGATTTCAAAGATATTAAGTATAAATCTCTTGAAATTGACGGCAAGGTTGCAATGATTATCTTTGATAAAGCAACAGCCGACGAAAAACAGAAGCTTAATGCACTTCTTCCTATGGCTATTGACGAATATCAGCTTACAATGGAAGAAGTATTCTTAAACGAAATGGAGGACAAGAAATATGACATCACAAAAATCTTTGAAAAATAATGTAAACTTCAACGATTTCAAAAGAAGTCTTAATGGCTCACTTCTATTTCCTACAATTGCACTTGTTGTTCTCTTAATTTCATTTACTTTTCCTGTTATCGCCTATGTAACAGGTGAAGAGTTTAAAATGATGATGCTTCACGAAGAAGTTTCAATTTTTGCAGCAGATAATTCACTTGGTAGAGAGTTGTTTACACTATTCCCAATGGGTATGGTAATTTGTGGAATGATGACTGCAATTAAATCTTTCTATTATATGCTCAGAAAAAATCAGGTCAATGTATTTTTTAGTTTAGGTGTAACACGAAAGACAATGTTTATAAACAGAATAATAGCAGGCATTATCTTACTTTTCCTTTCTGTGCTTATTCCAATGTTGATTATCTATATTGTAAATATTACAACATTTGATTATGCAGCCCATGCAACTCAAATTTTCTTATATGCAGTTTCAATGTTCTTTGTTAGTGGACTTGCAGGCTTTGCAATTGGTACAATGGCAACAATGATAAGTGGTAATATTTTTGAGGCTATTCTTACAACATTTACTGCTTCTGCAATTCCTGTGCTTACTGTAAATGCTGGTTCAAGTATTGTTTGTAGTTATCTTAATGGCTTTTTGAACAGTGGTGACGGAATACCTTGGTTTGGTCTTATCAGTCCTTGGAACATTTGTAGTAGCATATTCTTTGAGCCATCAAATATGGGTTATAATAGTACAAGAAGCCCTGTTGATGTTTTTTTACTCATTACACGAGGTGGTGTTGAGGCAGAAAAATATGTTATTCCTGACTCTGCAAAGGTTGATTTTGGATTTGTAGCACCTGTTCTTTCATGGATTATAATTTCGATTATTATTCTTGGTATAGGCTTTATTCTTTATAAGGCACGCAAGGCGGAACATGCAAATTCTTTTGGCCATTTTGCAGTTTCAAGAGCAATCAACGCAACATTCGTTTTCATGCTGTTAGCATTTTTCGTTTGTGAATTGTGTTACCATATCAGTCCTCTTGTATATTTTATCATTTTTGCAGTTGCAAGTGCTGTTGCATACTTTATAGTTCAAATTATAATGACAAGAAAACTTAAAACAACAGTTAAATCTTTCAAATGGTATGGTGTTCTTGTAAGTGTTACTGCAGTATTTTTAGCTGTTATTGTTTCAGGCTTATTTGGCACATTCAATAAAACTCCTGAAAAATCAGAAGTAAAGAGTGTTTCAATTTCTGCTTTTGAACTTGAACCTTATGTGCATTATCTTCATAATGGTGGCGACGAAGATTTTGTTGAGGTAACAAGCGATAATGCAAAAGAGGCAATTATCGGTCTTTTTGATAAAGTTAAAGATGAAAAAGTACAATATAATGATGATTGGTTTGTAGGTGTAACCTTTGCGTTCCGTGATAATAATAACGAACTTAAATATCGTATTTTCCATATCAATTCCGAAGAACTTTATGTTGAATATCTTAAAGCAGTTTATGGTTCAGATTTCTTTGACGAGATTTTGAAGGAATATCTTATTAATGACCCTCCTGAAAATGAAGATGAAGAAATGCAGGAATACTACACCGAAAATGGTGATGTTTACTATTATTACGGAGATACAAACAATTCAGCAGGTTATCTTAAAACAAAAACATGGACATTTATTTCAAATACAGGTGTTTATGAACTCGCTGAAAGAGAAAATGTTGAATCACGAAATGTTCCTAAAGTTGATTGGATAGAAGACTCAGAAGCACTTTGTAAAGCGCTTTATAACGACCTTACAAAGCAGAGCTATGAACAACTTTTTGAAAGAAAAGAAAAACCATTAGGCATTTTAGCAATGAATGATGTTTATAACGACTTTATGGGAGCAAACTGTATGCATGACCAAAGTGTCACTAGACCTGGCTTTGATATGCAAATCCAAAACAAATACGCACTCGTATATAACGGTATTCCTGTTTATGCCGATATGGTTGAAACTGTTGTATTCCTCAAAGATAATGGCTATAAGGTAAATGGTCCTGAATTGACAATCAAAGAGGTGCTTTATACTGATAGTCCTCTTAGTATTGGTAATGCTTTGCAAAAATTCTATGTAGCAAATGAAAGCACTTATGACAAAGACAGTGGTTATCATTATTGGATTTTTGATACCGTTAAAGATGTAACATTTACAAGTGGCGATTTGATTTGGAGTACATTCAGTGCTACAAGCTCATTTATCAATAATGAATCGTTGGAAAATGTTGAAATGCTTAAACGAGTATATAAA
>JAZLBG010000106.1:0-2445 GCA_045613585.1 Candidatus Fimenecus sp.
ATGCACGGTGACGCTCAGTTCGCTGGTTCATCTTCAGTTCCTGCTCACGTTGAAATGATGGGTCTTATCGGTATGGGTAACAACCCAATGGTAGGCGCAACAGTTGCATGTGCAGTTGCTGTTGAAGAAGCTTCTAAATAATTGTCAATACAATTAAAACATTATGGTAGGGCGGGGTCTTGACCCCGCCGTTATCATTTCATGCAAAAAAAGACGGAGTTTTTTACACTCCGTCTTTTGCTTTTGTAGGGGCGATTCACGAATCGCCCGTTTTGAATTTATACGGTATTTATTCGGGTCATTCGTGAATGACCCCTACATAGAATTGCTTATACAGTAAGTGAATACAACAACATAAAACAAACACAAAGAATGAAACCAAACAAAGAAGAAGGAAGGTATATTTTTAATCTTATTGGTTCTTTTTGTTTTCTCTTGGTAAATATTTCAACTAACGGAGAAATAAAAAGTGCGGCACAAATCCAGAAAATAAGCCTAAAAAAACCATACCAAAAAGTTTCGTCAAAAAACATAGCAATTATACCTGAAATGGAACAAAGAAAGATACCATAAAAAATGCCACCAACTATTCCGTGTCGATTTTTATAAGCAATAATGTCTATATCGAAAGTTTTTAAGAGAGAAATCTCTAATGAGATACAATCCTTAATAATCTCATTAAACTTTTCACCTTGTTTTTCACGATTATTGATTACATTCCAGAAATGGTCTTGGGGGAAATCTTTTTCTTCGGATTTATCTTCCTTGATTTGTTCGCAGACTTCAATTGCACCATTTAATTCTTCAATTTCTTTGTGTAATCGGTCAATATTATTGTCGATTGCAGTTTGCAAAGACAATGTTCCATCAAAAACATTTTTAATATCTGCAACAGTGATTCCAAGTTTGCGAAAAATAATAATTTTTTTGAGCTTTGCAATATCGTCTTCGCTATATTCACGATAACCGTTCTCTTTTCGTGGGGGACTAATTAAACCCTCTTTTTCATAAAAGCGAATGTTTGAGCGAGTTGTGTTGAGTTCTTTTTCTAATTCCTGAATTCTCATAAAATCTCTCCTTTCGCTTTCAGTATAAAGTATAAACAAGGTTCACAGTCAAGAGGTTTTTGTGAATTTTTCAAAAAATATACGGGCGATTCGTGAATCGCCCCTACATTTTATGTTTTAATGCTTAAAGCATTTGTTATACTGTTCAACCCATTTAAGAATTGCTTTGCGGTTGTATTTTTGTGGCATGGCGGCTGTAACTGCGGTTGCTTTGCCAAGCTGTAAGCCCATATTAACAACCTTTTTAAGGATTTCTTTGTTGTTAACAAGTCCTTGCACTTTAATCTTAATATCGGCAGGGCTCATACCGCTAAGCATTGCGCCAAGGCTTGAAGAATCCGCATCAATTGTCATATCTTCTGCATTAAGAATGCCTTTTGCAAATATGTAGTCAAGCTCGTGTCCTTCAAGACGAGTAAGCAACAGTTTAACACAAGCCATAGGTGCCATTGATGCACCAATAGCCTTGAAATAGTTTTTCTGGTATTCCCAAAGAGTTTCAGCACTGAATGAGTTGCTATAATCGTTTGAAATTGCATCTGCAAGGATTTTTGCGGCTTTAAGAGCATTTGCAATACCTGAGCCGATAATTGGCACTGTCATAAATGCAGAGTCACCGATTGCCGCATAACCATCAGCAACCATAACGCCAAGTGGTTGGCGGACAGGAATGTTTGCAAAATCACCTGCACGAATAATTTCAGTACCAATGCTTGGATTTGTTGGTCGCATTAAGTCGATTTGCTCGATTGCATAATCAAGGTCAAACTTATGGAAACGACCAATCAATACATCTGTGTGCTCTTCTTCAGTTGCAACCCAAGAAATGCCTAACTCATTGTTAGGGAGCATAATAATCTTGAATTTTTCGTCGTCACTAACCTCTGCAGTTTTGTTAAAGAATGCACGATACACATAAAACTGCTCAAATTCAATAGGATTATTCTGAATACCTGTTGACGCAGGCATTTTTTGACGAAGTGGTGAATTCATACCGCAAGCATCAATAACAAGGTCAGCGTAGTATTCGCCTTTATCAGTTTTGATACCAACAACACGATTGCCAAAGAAAATAGGCTCTTCTACATTGTGTTTATACTCAAATTTTACCCCTGCTTTAACTGCATAAGAGATAAGATATTTATAGATATCGCGACGCTCCATCTGAATTTCTTTCTTATCGTCGTCAGTATTCTGTGTAAGTGCAGTTTCCATAGCAGGACCATAGAATGTAACGTCATTTTTAAGGTTATAAAGGCTGTGGTCAGGAATTGGAAGTCCGATTGCTAAAAGACCTTTTCTGTCAAAAATATCTGTCCAGTCATAGCCCATTTTTGTTTTTGCGTTACGCTCGTAAACGGTAACATCATAGCCACGC